>CAWUUZ010000197.1:0-11926 GCA_963925745.1 uncultured Pseudomonadales bacterium | reverse complement strand
GGCAACCCCACCAAGGCAAGCTGTAATTGCATGCGATTGGAAAGATCAAAATTCGCGCCGAGACCCAGTCGCAATGACAGCAAGCGGGTGGTTTGTGTGAGGGCCTTGGTTCCGGCAGGAACAATATAAGCACCAATCGGTGCAGGATAGATGCCATAGGGGTCGGCAAGCAATACCGCACCGTAGGCCTCAAGGGTCTCACTGATGTATGCACCTCCCAAGGTCCAAAAAATGTCGTGACCAGGCGCCTTGGTGATTGGAAGTTGTAACGCAACACCCAGGTTGAGAAAGTGGGTATTCCCTAACGCGCTAAGGGTATCGGAGAAAAGTGTTGGTCCGACCAGCGCATCTGCCTTTGCGTCGCTAAACCAGTCTTGATCTCTAAGCGCACCACCCTGCAATTCGCCTGTCGCTAGCCAGTATTGCACCGCGTTACCGTCTGATAACGCCACCGCCACCCGCGCCTGAATGCCGCTGCTTTGAATGTTGTCATAGCTGAGTTTTGAGGTAGGGTTGCCATAATCTGGATCGTAGCCAGAGGCATTGTGGGCCCAAACGACACCACCACTGCCATAAAGGCTTTCGATACTGAGTGCATAGCCCTTGCCGACATCCTGTGCCAGTAAAAGAGACGGTAGCGCACCTATCAGTATTGTCAGAGCGAGGTTCTTTAATTCTGTCATATAGCCATACCCATAGGATGCTTCAGTGAAGGTAGACCGAGTTTAGCACTCTAAAGGGTTTTCGTATAAGCATGTTGGAATCTGGAAGATTGTATCCACAAGCAATAGCGCCGTCGGTTTGGCGGCTTTGCTTTGGGTGGTGGGCAGGTTAAAAATTCAATGTGTTGAAGGCGGCTTATTGCGCTGGGGTTTACTGCTGCTTTACCGGTGGAGATTTTCGGTAGTGGCGCTCTGGTCTGCCCACGCTGCCATAATTCACATTGGCTTCGAGTTCACGGGTGGACACCAGATGCTCGAGGTAGCGCCGCGCTGTGGTGCGACTTGCACCGATAACCATACCAACCGCTTCTGCACTCATGGCCTGTAATGCACCCTGAAAAACCTTTCGAACCGCATCTAGCGTCAGTCCATCAATGCCCTTTGGCAGCCTGTCCTCACTGTGCGTTTTGGTCTCGTTAGGGTGCAATAACGCATCTACATGAGATTGGGCGATCTGGTTTATGCCTGACAACTTGCTTCGGTGTGCGATGTATTTTTGGATCGAAGATTCGAGTCGGCTGAAATTGACCGGCTTTAATATGTAATCAAAGACACCGTTGCGTAACGCTGTGGTGAGGGTGCTCACTTCCTGTGCAGCGGTAATTAATATGACGTCGGTGGCTTCATTGTCCATCCGCAACGACTTTAAGAGATCGAGCCCACTGCCCTCTGGAAAGTGAACGTCGAGTAAAATCAAATCGGGATGAAATACCCCAACAAGGTCTTCGGCCTCTTGAAGGGAATGGGCTATGCCTACCAGAGTGACTTCAGGGATTCTTTCCAAAAAACGCCGTTGGATTTCGGCATTCCTCGGGTCGTCTTCTGCAATGACCACCCGCACCTGTTCACTGTTTTTGGTCATGGAGCCTCCTTGACATGCACGGACAGCTTGGGAAGGTAGAGGGTAAAGCGAGATCCCTCACCTAGGGTACTTTCAACCTCTACGCTACCACCCCGTTTTTTAACAAACTGCATGACAAGGTACAAACCCAGGCCGTGGTTGTCCTCGGATTTACTGCTATAGCCCTTGTCAAAAATGCGCGCTTGTTCCTCATCGGTCAGCCCTTTGCCCTGATCTGCGACCTCAAAAATAAGGTCATCACCCAAGTCGGTCATGCTTACCGACACCACACCACCGCCACCCACATGCAACCGCGTGGCCTCTAACGCATTGTCTATGAGATTACCCAGACAACTGACCAGTTGTTCGCTCTCCACATGGGCCGGGATTTCCATCATCTGACTGTCACGTTCAACCTGCAGATGCAGTCCCAGTTCACGGGCGCGGCTATATTTTCCTATCAAACAACCTGCCAATATCGGATCTACCACGGCATCCATAAGCCCTTCTATAAAGGACTGATGGTCGGCCGTTTCATTGCCGATCAATCGCAACGCCTCATCGGTTGCGCCTAACTGGATTAGCCCCGAAATGGTATGGAGTTTGTTAGAATACTCATGGGCTTGGCTACGAAGCGAGTCAGCAAAAAGTTGGATACGGGTGAGCTTTTCACTCACCAAATCCACTTCATTCTTGGGTCGAAAGCTAGAAACGACACCAATGAGTTCGCCACCCTGTTTGAGCGGTAATCGGTTCACAATCATTGCCCGTTCGTTTAGCCACACCTCAAGATCAAACTGCGGCTCGCCGTTTTCTAACACGCGAAGCATGCCGCTGTTGGGCAAAACGTCGGTGATCGAGCGACCAATTAAGTCAGCTGTACGATCAAGACCCAGGGTGTGCACGGCATTGCGGTTAAAGGTAGTAATAATGCCATCACGGTTAATGGCAATAATACCTTCTCGAACCGACTGCAATGTCGCGTCTCGCTCTTCGAACAGCCGGGCTATTTGATCGGGTTCCAATCCAAAAATTTCTCGTTTAAAACGCCTTGCGATAACAATGGCAAAGAACACACTGACCCCCAAGGTTAGGACCAAAACCCCGAGCAACCAGACGCTGTAACGGTTGATGGCGGCTTGCACCTGCGACAGAGAATAACCCACAGAAACGATACCGATGATGTTTTCACCTGGCTCGTCATAGACCGGCGCCTTACCCCGCATAGACAACCCCAGACTGCCCAAGGCTTTGTCGACATAGCCCAACCCATTGATTAGGGCAATCTCGCCATTGTCGCCATCATCATCGGCCATCGAGTGTCCAATTCTGGCAGGATTGGGGTGCGCCAACCGGATACCGTTGCGGTCGCCTATGACGATAAACAGGGCATTGTTGGTGGCGGCTAATTTGGTGCTTATTGTATTTAAGGTGGCGATATCTTGCTGCTCAATACCTGAAATCACACCTGGCATGGCTGCGATGGTTTTGGCGACGTTGAGCGCGCGGTTGCCAATTTCGGTGTCTAGGGATTGCCGTAAATTGAACCAGGCGAAGCCACCTATCAGCAGCGCCTGAAGCGTGGATAGCAAACACAGCACGATGATCAAACGGGTGTTCAGTTTGAGGTGGCGGAATCCCAGCCGTTTTGTCTTCAAACCAAGGGCCTTTTTTATTGTTGGTGGAATGGTGATTTTGAGTCTACCGACAAGCTATCACGGATTCTCGTAAACAAAATGAACTTTATTGCCAATATGACCAATAAACCCTTTAAGCGCAAAACCTAGTCTGCTGGACACACCCTATTTATGTTAGCTGCAGCTCCGTGCGCACATGCCACTGGGGTTTCAATATGACACTCAAAAAAAATAAGAGGCTTAACGATGAAACTGACAAGATCGATGACGATATTGGCCGCTGCTGCGGTGAGCTTGAGTGCCTCAATGGCATTCGCTTGGCAGCCTAGTGGAAAAGTAGATTGTATTGCGCCCTCAGGACCTGGTGGTGGTTGGGATTTTACCTGCCGCGCCGTGGGTAACACCCTTGAGTCGTTAAAACTGGTATCGGGTTCTGTTCAAACGACCAATATGGCCGGTGCTGGCGGTGGTGTGGCTTTTGCTCACGTCATCAGCAAGCAAAATAGCGAGACCAATCTGTTAATTGCTGCATCCACCGCAACCACAACCCGTTTGGCCCAGCGACAGTTCGCAGGCATGGACGCGAGCATGGTCAAGTGGGTCGGCGCACTGGGTGCTGACTATGGTGTTATTGCTGTTAGTAAGGACTCTAAATACACCACCCTGAACCAGGTGATTGCTGCTATGAAGGCAGACCCACGTGCGGTTAAGTTTGCCGGCGGCTCGGCAAATGGTGGTTGGGACCATCTGAAAGTCCTTATCGCTGCCAAAGCCGGTGGTGTAGGTAGCCTACCAAGCGTCCCTTATCTGTCTTATAACAACGGTGGCGAAGCGCTTACCCAAGTTATTGGCGGCCATGTTGACGCCTTCACAGGTGACATCTCCGAAGCAGCTGGCTTCTGGGAATCAGGTGATTTGCGCATTATCGCTGTCTTGAGCGAAACACGACTACCTGGCAAGTTTGGCACCATCCCTACTGCACGTGAACAGGGCATTGATGCTCTGGGTCCAAACTGGCGCGGATTTTACATGCCTAAGGACACTGCAAAGGAAGTTCAAGACTATTGGGTTAATGCCATTGAGACTGTCTATGCATCTCAAGAGTGGAAAGACACCATGGCAAAAAATGGTCTGATTCCATTCCATCCTAAAGCCAACGAGTTTGGGGCATTTGTGAAAAAGCAGGTTGCCGATATCGAACAGCTTTCTATTGAGATTGGATTGCTAAAATGACAAAAATCGGGGATCGACTCTTGGGTCTTTCCCTGTTGGTTCTTGCCCTAGCCTATGGCTGGGGCTCCCAACAGTGGCCAGCACCCTTTGGCACCTTGGAAACGGTTGGACCAGATACCTTTCCAATGCTGCTTGCCTTTGCGCTGGGTATCACCAGCCTGTACCTCATGTTCAAACCAGACCCTGATAATGAATGGCCCAACAAACGCGCTTTTTTTGAACTCGCTATTGGTGTGGTTGTTCTGTTTGCCTACGCAGGTTTTATCGAGATCCTGGGCTTTATAGCCACCTCAATTTTGGCTCTTTCGCTTTTGTCTTGGCGGATGGGTGCAGCACCAAAACCTGCCCTCCTTGTAGCTGCAATTTGCTCTATTGGTGTGTATCTCATTTTTAATAACCTGTTATCACTGCCATTGCCATCTGGCATTTTTGAGGTGAATTGATGGAAACGCTTGGATTCCTAATGGACGGTTTTGCGGTCGCACTGGCTCCGCAAAACATCCTGTTTGCGTTAATTGGCGCCTTTGTGGGTACACTGATTGGCGCCTTGCCCGGTCTGGGCCCTGCAAATGGTGTCGCGATCCTCATACCCCTGGCATTCTCTTTGGCACTTCCAGCCGATACCGCGATGATCTTGCTCACCTCGGTCTATGCCGGTGCGATGTATGGCGGCCGCATTTCTTCTATCCTGCTCAATATCCCAGGTGATGAACCTGCCATGATGACCTGCTTAGATGGGTATCCGATGGCCCAAAAAGGCAAGGCAGCGGAAGCGTTGGCGATTTCTGCATTGGCTTCTTTTGGCGGCGGATTGATGGGTACCGTAGGACTCATTCTGTTAGCACCCATGCTGGCTAAATTTGCACTGAGCTTTGGGCCTGCCGAATACTTTGCGCTCTTTATGATGGCCTTTGCCACCCTAGGGGGCATTACCGGTAAGAACCCGGTAAAGACCATGGTCGCTGCGATCTTGGGTCTTATGATTTCGACTGTCGGTATGGACATGTCTACGGGTGTGCAACGCTACACCTTTGGCGTATTAAAGTTATTTGAAGGTATCGACTTTATTCTCGCTATCGTGGGACTGTTTGCGATCACAGAGTTGCTGTTATTTGTAGAACACCACATGGATGGACTCAGACAACAGATAAAGGTCGGAAAACTGTCCCTCAAATGGAAAGAGATTGTCGCCCTGATACCCACCACCTTACGCGGCGGATTTTTGGGCTTTATCGCTGGCGTTTTGCCCGGTGCTGGTGCCTCGCTTGGTAGCTTTATTGCCTACACCCTTGAAAAACAGGTGATCGGTAAAAAGGGCCACTTTGGCGAGGGTGATGCCCGTGGTATCGCGGCACCGGAGGCTGGCAATAACGCAGCATCATCGGGTGCATTGGTGCCTATGTTAACCCTGGGCGTTCCGGGAAGCGGCACAACGGCCGTGCTGTTAGCCATGCTTATTTCACTCAACGTGACACCTGGACCCCTGATGTTTACCCAAAATGCTGACATTGTTTGGGGTATTATCGCAGCATTGCTCCTGGGTAACTTTGTGCTGCTCATCATGAACATCCCCATGATTGGTATCTTTGTCAAACTGCTCTCGGTGCCTACCCATTTCTTATTGCCTGTGGTCACCATGGTTGCCTTTGTCGGCATATACTCGATCAGCCACAGCACCTTTGATCTGAAATTCATGGTGGTATTTGGCATTGCAGGCTACATTTTCCGTAAGCTCGAAGTGCCTATCGTACCGATTATCCTTGGGATGCTGTTGGGTCCAGAGGTTGAAAAAAACCTCTCCCATGCGCTGGTTATTTCCGATGGATCTTGGGCTATTTTGTGGGGCAGCCCGTTGGCTATCTCACTCTGGGCATTCTCCATCGCAGGCCTGTCATTACCCTATGTGATTGGACCTCTAATGCGCATGCGGATGCAAAGGGTTAAGTCAAAAACTACCGAAGCAGACAACGACTAGCACCGCCATTCCCGATTACGTTACCCTGTCTGACGATTGACAGGTGACGTTATCGGGGACATTCTCTGTAACTTGCTATCGCAATCACTGTAACTGCACCTATTATGAATCAGGTCATCGCTTGAGGGTTGACCTGACGACGCACATTTATGACGCGCTGATTTTGGAGAACTGCATGTTTAAGGGCATTTTGATTCAAAAAGATGACAAGGGATATCGGGCAGATGTGACCCAGATTGACGAGTCGGTATTACCGGAAGGCGATGTGACTGTCTCGGTAAGTCACAGCACACTCAACTATAAAGACGCCTTGGCCCTGACCGGCAAGAGTCCGGTGGTACGCAATTTTCCGATGATTCCGGGCATCGATCTTGTTGGAACGGTCGAGTCCTGTACCTCTGGTGCCTTTAAAGCAGGCGACAGCGTGTTGCTCAATGGGTGGGGTGTGGGAGAGAAGCATTGTGGCGGCCTGGCCAAAAAAGCACGCTTAAACAGCGCTTGGTTGATTCCCCTACCCCCTGCGTTGACAGCCAGACAGGCCATGGCCATCGGAACAGCAGGCTATACCGCCATGCTCTGTGTTATGGCGCTAGAGCGGCAAGGTATCACGCCTGATAAGGGCGACATTCTGGTGACAGGTGCCAATGGTGGCGTTGGCAGCTATGCCGTGCGACTGCTGGCCAAGCTGGGCTACCGCGTGATTGCTTCCACAGGACGACCTGAGGAATCAGACTATCTCATCCAGTTAGGCGCGGCAGACATTATCGATCGCGCCACGCTGTCGGAACCCGGCAGACCCCTGGGCAAAGAGCTCTGGGCGGGTGCCATTGATTCTGTCGGAAGCCATACGCTCGCCAATGTCTGTGCGGGGTTAAAATATGGTGGTGCGGTTGCTGCCTGCGGTCTTGCACAGGGTATGGATTTTCCGTCATCCGTTGCACCCTTTATTCTCAGAGGCATCACCCTGGTCGGCATTGATAGTGTGATGCGCCCTTTGAAAGACCGCATCGCCGCTTGGGATCGGTTGGCTGCCTTGTTGGATTCGAAGGATATCGACGCCATAACCACGGACATTGGCTTGGATGATGTCATTCCTGCAGCCAATGACCTCTTAGCTGGCAAGGTTCGTGGTAGGATCGTTGTCGATCTCAACCGGTCGTAAAAATGAGACCATTCGGTTCACGACCTAATGTTAGGTAGTGAACCTCACTGAAGGAATTTGCACCATGACACTCACACCCTTCCATTTGGCTGTTCAGGTTAGAGATATTGACGAAGCACGGGAATTTTATGGCAAAAAACTGGGCTTTCCTGAAGGACGCAGTTCTGAACATTGGATCGATTTTAATTTCTTTGGTCACCAGTTTGTCACCCACCTCAACCCCACATTGGGCAAAACAGGATCAGTGGTCAGCATTGCCAATCATGTAGATGGACATGGCGTACCTGTACCCCATTTTGGTGTTGTTTTGGCTTTTGATGATTGGGTGGTATTTGCTGAAAGACTCAAGACAGTGATTGACCACTTTATTATTGAACCCTATATCCGATTTGAAGGGCTGCCTGGCGAACAGGGCACCCTGTTTTTCTCAGATCCATCGGGCAATGCGTTGGAATTTAAGGGCTTTAGGGATATTGAGACACAGCTATTCGCTACGGTTTAATAGCCGTCTATGACAATGACAGACAGAAACAAACACCAAACTGGCTAGCAATCAAAGGATTGCAAGCCAGTGTCCCCTTCTTAAGCATTAGCCAAATGGGCTAGCGCAGATCAGACGTTAGATATTGAGCACACAGGCAGCGCCTGCTATTCGCCCAAAAGATGGCCGGTTTTCTTCTTCGTTTGCTTCATCGCACGCTTTTCTTTGTGCGACATCAATGCCTTTTTCTTTTCATTTTTTTTGTTCTTTAATTCTTTACCCATTGTCTCAACTCCAAATGAAAAAGATTTCACCCTGAGGTAGGTCTACACTGTTGCAGAGTAAACCTGCACCACGCAGTTTGCGCAGCTCAGAATAATCCATTGCACCCATTAAGCATAGTAGGCTTTTAGGTCGCGTCAACATTGGGCGTTTTGGCAGTAGATCGCAATCTGCTTGAATTCTGATCAGATTTGGATAATCCTGATCTGGATCAGAAGGAAACGAGACTTTAGGGCGTAGAAATGCGGTATACAGCCTTTAGTCTTATCCACATGGCATCAGATTGGCAGGAAACTGCATTCGGGAGCACATCATGACCATCACAGCAAAACCATCACACAAGAAGCATGCCAGCAAGCACCAGGCCCAAATAGAAGCGGCCCGTCAAAACGGCAAACTGGTGTTTTGGCTTATCCTTGCCGTGTTAGCCATTGGCTTTTTGTCGATCGCCTTTTCGTAACCTCAGGCAAGAACGAATAGCGTAAAAAAGGCGCGGTCAGAAAAGACGCCCTTTTTGTTTCCACTCGAGTGTTAATTCTTTCTGTGAAGAACGATCAAAGGGCACCAAATGCCGTGTCATGAGGGTAACTGTCGACCCATCGGTAAGATCGATATTCTCGATAGCGTGAAAGCCCATTAATTGGTGAAATTGCATCGAACGGGGGTTTGCCGGTTTTAGGTTCACTTCGCTGGCTAGGGTATGCACATTTATTGATATGGCCCAGTCAGATGCTTTGCGATAGAGCATGGTTCCTATGCCATGTCGCCGATAATGCGACGACACCGCCACCTGATCTATATAGAAAAACGCATCATTGATGGCGTCTTTTAGGGCAACAAAGGCCTCACCAAGCTCCGCATTGTCTTCGCCATGAACATGGTGAAAACCCAACAGATAGCCCATGATGACACCCGAAATGTCTTCGGAAACCCAACATTCAAACCCTTGGCGCTTAACCTTGCTCAGGTCAAAAGCGGTCAGGGGCGAAACACCGGGTACACCTGCTTGGTTTATTGCGATAACCGCCGAAATATCGTGGTCTGTCATAGGTCTAACGTGCATGCCGATTCCCTCTAGCGTTAAGCGCTCATCATGAGCAACTCTGATTCTTCACTTTAAGATAGCACCGCTTTGGGGGTGCTGCCACAGTCTTTTGACACCCTGGGCAGCAAGGCCATAGCGGCGCTATGGTAGGCTTTTTACTAATCGGCTACGTGGGTGAGCCAGCCGTGACGGTCTTCTGCCTTGCCCCACTGAATATCATTAAGGGCTTGGCGGAGTTTCACTGTCTTTGGACCCACGCCTCCTGAACCCACGGTGTATTCTTTGTCCTGATAGATCAGGGTGCCAACAGGCGTCAGCACCGCAGCAGTACCCGACAACGCGGCTTCACATTCGGGCTTAGCTGCACGTTCAATCAATTCAGCCACGGTGAAATTACGCTCAGACACGGTCATGCCAAAGTCTTTGGCAATGGTCAGAATGGAATCACGGGTAACACCATGCAAAAAGCTTTCATCCAAGGACTTGGTGATCACTTCATTGCCGTCAATCAAAATAAAGTTGGCTGCACCGGTCTCTTGCACATCACCATTGGGGCAAAACAGCACCTGGTCAGCCTGGTAGGCTGTGCGTGCATTCATGATGGGACGCAATGCGCTGGCATAGTTACCACCACCCTTGACCATGCCATTGTGCGGTGCACAGCGCATGCCCTGGTCATCTAGCAAGAGACGCAAACAGGTGTCACCACCGGCAAAATAGTCACCCACGGGAGACAACAACACATAGACACAGGATGTTGCCGAAGGCGCTGCGGCTTTGCCAATTGCAGCCTCGGTGCCAAAATGGGTTGGCCGAATATAGAGTGATCCCGGTGGTGCAGGCACGTCAGATGCAAACTGCGCGACACTGGATGTAATCATATTAGCGATGGCATCTTGATCGATTGCTGGCAAGGCCAACAGACGGCTGCTTTGCTCAAACCGCGCCATGTTTTTATCGAGGCGGAAAATTTTAATGGAACCATCGGCGTGGCGAAACGCTTTCAGCCCTTCAAAACAGGTGCTCGCATAATGCAACACATGGGCGCCTGGGTGTAATTGAATGCTGTTGCTTGAAACCATTTCAGCAGGGCTCCATGCCTCGCCGTCAAACCAAGAAATTGCCATCTCTGGCAAAAATACCGTTCCAAACGCTGCCATCTACCCATCCTCAAAATTACATCTACCAGCCAAAGAATCCGTTTCACGCCGCCATAACAGTACCTAAAAAGCTGTTGGCCAGCCTTGGCTTATCTGTATCAAAACGGTTTGATGGCTTGATTGTAATCACCCCAATCAAAAAAGGGAATTGTGTTCCGCTATTAGGTGATTTCTTTTACCCAGATGCTGCACAGTGTCAGCTTTCATTATCTGTTGTTTTGGCTGCAAATCCATAGTCGCGCTCTACCTTGCTCACACGCACCTGATATTGGCTATACCACTGCGCCCTGCCCAACGCCTGTGCCTGTTGGTGATCCAGTTGCTGCTTCCACAACCGAATGGCGTCTAGCGTGTCCCAATAGGAAACCGTAATGCCGACCGTTTCTCTCGCAGACTCCACACCCAAAAATCCGGGCTGCTGTTGCGCCAGCGCCACCATGACATCTGACATGGCGTCATAGCCAGCATCGTCTTCGGATTTTAGGGAGGTAAATATCACCGCGTAATAGGGTGTATTGGGTGTCTTGGCAATGCCGCTCATGGTGGTCTTTTCTCGTTGGACCCTGAAGAACCTAGGGTATCACGAAGTGGTTCAATCCCTATTCTCTGACTAGAACCAAGCCCCATAATAGTTCATGATTACCCCCAACATTCTGTTGGTTGCGGTGCGCCCTGTTAACGCGGTTCAGGCCTATCGCCATACATTCGTTTAGGAGATTCTATGACCATCAAGGTGGGTATCAATGGTTTTGGACGCATGGGGCGTCTGTCTTTTCGCGCTGCATTTGATTGGCCGGAAATTACCTTTGTACAGATAAACGATCCTGCTGGAGACGCAGCCACCCTCGCCCATCTGCTGAATTTCGATTCAGTACACGGGCGTTGGACCCATGACGCTGTTGGTGAAGACAGCCAAATACACATCGGCAACCACAGCATCACCACAACCCAAAATACCGCCATTGGCGATACCGACTGGTCTGGTTGTGATGTGGTGATTGAGGCCTCTGGGAAAATGAAGACCAAAGCGCTGCTTCAGGCCTATCTTGATCAGGGTGTCAAACGTGTGGTGGTCACTGCGCCCGTCAAAGAAGACGGCATTTTGAATGTGGTCATGGGCATTAACGAACACCTTTTTGAACCGGCGCGACACGCCATCGTCACCGCCGCCTCCTGCACAACCAATTGTTTGGCACCGGTTGTGAAGGTCATTCATGAAAAACTCGGCATTGTGCATGGGTCAATGACAACCATCCATGACATTACCAACACCCAAACCATTTTGGATGCACCCCATGCCGACCTGAGACGAGCACGCGCCTGCGGCATGAGTTTGATTCCGACCACAACCGGTTCTGCTACGGCCATTACCCATATTTTCCCTGAAC
>CAWUUZ010000196.1:0-4490 GCA_963925745.1 uncultured Pseudomonadales bacterium | reverse complement strand
ACAAGAGCCCGCGATGATTATTTATCTGGACAATCAGACCAATCGAAAAGGGCAGCCAAATGAAAACTTTGCGCGAGAATTATTTGAGCTGTTTACCCTCGGTGAAGGTCAGTATGAAGAAAATGATATTAAAGAGGCTGCCCGTGCCTTTACGGGGTGGCAGGTAAACCGAAAGACCGGCGCATTTTTTGTGAATGTGCGGGATCACGATCAGGGCGTAAAAACCGTATTTGGACAGACCGGAAACTATGATGGTCAGGCAGTGATAAATCTGCTGTTCACCGAAAAACCCCAACAGGTCGCCAATCATCTGGTGACAAAACTGTGGAAGCAATTTGTATCACCTGAACCCGTATTGGCTGAAGTAGATCGGTTATCACAGATTTTTATTGCCAACGATTTTGAACTACGGCCCCTCATGGAAGCCCTATTGCTGTCCGACTACTTTTGGTCGAGCAACCAAGCTGTGTTGGTCAAGTCTCCGGTAGATTTGGTGGTAGGGACACAGCGTATTTTTGGTCTGAATATCACCGAAAAAGGCCTTTTACGGCAGATGGGTCAGCAGCTGGAGCAACGGTTGTTTTTACCACCCAATGTCAAAGGCTGGCCAGGCGGTAACGATTGGATAACGTCATCCACGCTATTGGCCAGAGCCCAGTTAATGGGGCAAGTAACCCGATCCATTGGTGGTATGACGGGTCGGTCTGGGCAGAAAATGTCGCCTGGGTATCAAAATCATTTGGATCACTCCTTAGACGAATGGTACAGCCTGTTGCTGCCTTTTGGCGGTGTCTCTCCCCGCGCTGATACCGTCGTGGGCCAGTCACAGCAAAACCTCGTTGTCACCGCCATTGCGGCGATGTTGGCAGATCCAATGTACCAACTCAAATAGGGTGCGACTCACATGAATCCGCTAAACCGACGAAATTTCATTCAAGCCAGTGGGCTACTCATGGCGACCAGTCTCTTGCCTTTTTCGGTATCAGCAGCCATGACCACCCGCTCTAACAAGACCCTGTTATTGGTTGAATTCAATGGCGGTAATGACAGTCTGAATATGGTTATTCCCTATACGGATCCGCGCTATTACCAATTGCGACCGACCCTACAGATACCCAAAAAGGACCAGTTGCCGATCAGTTCAACCTTGGCGCTTCATCCGGCGCTAAAACCCTTGGACAGTCTTTTTAACAATGGCAATGTCGCAACCGTGCTGGGTCTGGGCTATCCCGAACCCAATCGCTCTCATTTCAGATCGATTGAGATATGGGACACCGCTTCTGACAGCAACGAAACACTGGATAATGGCTGGTTGGCGCAGCAACGATCTGATCGATATATGGCGGATGCCATTGTGATTGGCCGCAATTCTGCACCGGTTACAGGCAACCAGTCGCGCACCCTTGTGATGGACAATGTCGACAGTTTTTATCGGAAATCCCAAAGTATTGGGTTGCTAGACGGTCAGTCGAAAAATGTGGCTATGGCGCATCTATTGAAAACCCAAAACGACACCAAACATGCGGCAGAAGGGCTTAAGTTGCGTTTGGCTGCGACCAATATCCAGTTGCCAGAGTTCGGCGGTGGTGAATTTGGTCGTCAACTCAGGGAAGTCGCCCGTCTGATATTGATCGGGGATACCGCACCGGTGATCAAGGTGTCACTCGGTAGTTTTGATACCCATCAGGCGCAAAATGTAGCGCAGGCATTGTTGCTGGAACAATTTGCACAGGGCATGGCAAGTTTCTATCAGCTGCTTTCAAAGACCGGCCACTGGGATGACCTATTAGTCATGACGTATTCAGAGTTTGGTCGTCGGGTGGCGGAAAACGGCAGCGGTGGCACAGATCACGGCACTGCCGCGAGCCACTTTGTGTTCGGGGGCGGCGTAAAAGGGGGCGTTTACGGGCAGCAACCCAGCTTGACCGATTTAGACGCAGGCGATCTGAAATTTACCACCGATTTTAGGCGGTATTATCACACGGTACAGTCTGCATTTCTGGGAGATAACAGGCCTTCGGCATTTAAAGTTATGCCCTTTTTATAAAGAAGGGGGTATCACAGGACGTAACCTAGGATAAAAGAATCAAACCTAACGTATTGCTCAAGTTATCAGGTTGCCTTTCAGTTAGGCGTTTTACATTAATATCACCTGCTAGGGTTCTGAGTTTTCAGACATGGAATGCACTCTCTGTCAGTACAGGGTTTGATCCTAGATGTTGCTCTATTGGCTTAGCTCTATTGCCCTAGAAAGGAGCGTACTCTTCCCAGAGTTGCACCGAGAAACAGGCATTATGAGTAACGCCCTGCCGGTGCATGTATGGCAGATAGCATGGTAGGGGCATTCTACTTAATTTCTCTGATTCATATCGATATTTGAAAATAAGTCTGTATAGACCAATGCTTTCATGACTTGGTTTGCATACAATTACATCAGAAAGGGTCAGTGTTACACATCGATTCAGTGGCATTCTTTGTCTCGTGTTAGACGGTAATGAGATTGCCTTTCCCAGACATAGCTGCAACACGGATGTAGCTTCTTTTAGCTGTCGCAGGCGACTCATTAGTTATGCAAAAGTTCATTTTTAGTATTACCAGTTTATTAACGGGTACCTTTTTATTCCTCATTGGTCATGGCCTAGCAGGTACGTTACTGACGTTGCGTGCTGCAGCAGAAAACTACAGTGAGCTGATGATTGGTATCATGATGGCCAGCTATTATGGCGGCTATGTCATTGGAACATTCATCGGGCCCAACCTGATTAACCGCATTGGGCATATTCGTCTTTTCAGCGCTTCAGCGGCGATTGCCGGCACCATTATCGTACTCCATGGACTGCTGCTTGATCCCTGGGTCTGGACCGTTCTCAGGTTGGTGTATGGCATCGTTATTGTGATGCTTTATCTGGCAATTGAGAGCTGGCTTAACGCCCATTCTGATGCTCAGGTGCGTGGCCGCGTATTTGCCGTCTATATGTTGGTAAACCTTATTGCACTTGCTTTGGGACAGCTTCTGTTGCAAGTCTCGGCCATTGGGAATTTGGAACTCTTTGCAATTGCCTCGGTATTTTTGTCGCTCAGTCTCGTACCTCTGGCATTATCACGACACCCAGAGCCAAGTAAGGTAGACCAGGTTGACTCGGATATACGATTAATTATATCCACCGCACCCTTAGGGCTTTTTGCCTGCCTGATGTCTGGCATAGCCGGCGGTGCATTCTGGACTCTAGGACCGCTATTTACCTATCAAGTTGGGTTAGATGTGGCTGAAACCGGCCTTTATATGAGTGCCGCCATTATCGGGGGCGCTATTTTACAGTGGCCTATCGGTCATTGGTCTGATCGCAAAGACCGTCGAAAACTCATCGCAGTGATGGCATTCGCCTCCGCCTTCGTTGCCTTGATAACCCTATTTATTGGCAAGCTTGGCACAACATCCCTAATCATCACGGCCTTTTTATATGGTGGTTTCTACCTAACCATTTATCCGCTGAGTGTCGCCTATAGCAATGACCGTAACCCCCCTGAAAAGATACTGTTGGTAGGGAGTAGTTTGTTGCTCACCTATGGCGTGGGCGCCATTTTGGGCCCGCTCATCGGCGGTTTGCTGATGGAATTCAGTGGTCCCTTTAGCTTGCCGTTGCTGTATGTCGTTTGCTGGTCCTTGCTGGGCGTCTATGCGCTGCTTGTTATTGCTAGAGAGAAACCGGTACCGGCAGAAGAAACCGATATCTTCACCCCATCGATTCGCACCACCACGATCGCTATCGAAGCGCATGCTGAGGATATCCTAGAACATCAGGCCGAGCATCAAGCCGAAGAAGGGCAGGTGCAGCAACCCTGACCTTGTTGCCACCCGACAGATCTGTGGGTGGTTTTACTTCTGGCCCTAGGGTTGGGCACAGTCAAAACGGTCGCGCAGTTAACGCGACCCACCTTTGGCAATGCATGGTTTTCAAGATTGTAAATTCAGCGGCTAAAAACCATTACTGCTGATAATTCCGCTTGTCGCCAATATCAAAATGCAAAGGCATGCGCCATTTTGCTCCCGCCATGAACAGAATCAAAATTGCTGCAATGAGGCTTGTGCCCACAAATAAGTCGGTGCGGTCGGCGAGTTGGGCCAATGTCGCTATCAATAGAAAAACCGGGGTGTATTTCAAACCGGGTATTTTGAAACAGAAATGTTCCTTAAACGCGATGCCAGATAGAGTAATGAGCAACAAACCATTTACCCACCCTTCATCAATCGGCCAGTAGAAATACCGACTGCAAGCGAAGAGGATCAGTGCAAGCCAGGTAGCATGAGAAAGGGTATAGCGTATGGTTTTGCTATAGATGTGAAGCGATGCGGCAACTGCAATACTACCCAGCATGAGTGCCGGCTGAAAATACGACAGTGCGTTGGTGTATATCTGGTTGATGGCGGGTAATAACAACGCCAAACCACAGAGTGTGATGCCGAGCCGATAGGTAACGACTTGAATACG
>CAWUUZ010000195.1:0-3691 GCA_963925745.1 uncultured Pseudomonadales bacterium | reverse complement strand
GCACACTCGCAATGGTGTTGTGTGTTGCTGTCTTATGGCCTTCACTGGCGATTGCCAGCTGTGACACGGATTGCCAGGCGATGGCCAATGGCTCTGCCGATGTGATGTCCCTGAACCTCGATGTGGCTATGGGTGGTTGCGATACCGCTGACACCAGTTCTACATCGCAGCACTGCGATTCTTCTATTGGCCAATGCAGTTATTTTGGTCCAACTCCCCTTACAGTTAATCTGTCTTCGGTCGATAAAGATACCCTGGCTTTTGCACTGTCTCCCGAACAGCCCATTTGGATTGTAGCGATCCATTTTAGGCCACCCCGCGCTTAGGTTTTTGCACCTCATCCTGTTTGTTCTGTTGTTTTTGTATTACTTGTTTTAACCCAAAATTTCTTGGCTGCGTTTGAATAACGCGCCAACACGATTTACAGAGGATTTATCATGAAAGCATTAGCCTTTGCTACAACCCTAGCCTTTAGCGCTTTTTCTGGTGCCGCCTTAGCGGAATCTATGACGGTTTACAAATCACCTACCTGTGGCTGCTGCGCGGAATGGATTGAAATCATGGAAGCCAAGGGCCACGACATTAAGGTAAAGCATCCCTTTAACCTGGCTAGCACCAAGCGTGAGTTGGGTGTTCCCAAGCAGCTTGAGTCTTGCCATACCACGATCATCGATGGCTATGTATTTGAAGGGCATATTCCAGAAGTCGACATCCTTGCCTTTTTGGCAAACCCACCCGCGAACGCAATGGGTATGGCTGTACCGGGTATGCCACAGCTGTCTCCAGGCATGGCGCCACGTGGCAAGGCCTATTCTGGCTTTAAGGTGATTGGTTTTGATAAGAGCGGTAAGTTCACACTTGTGAACCAGTACTGATATGGTCAAATCCATCTCTCAGCTTGTTTTGCTTAGTCTGGTATTTGGCGCCTGCGTGATGTTTTCGGCTGCTGTGTCAGCTGAAACACCCACAGCGGACGCCAATGCTGGCCGCGAACTGTATAAGATTGCAGGCGGTTATGGCTGTGGTGTTTGTCATGGCAAGGTTGGTGATGGTGGTGGTCAGGCGGGAGGTCGTGTTCGTGGTGCGACTACTGAACTCTTTAACACTGCCTTGGCCATACAGCCGACCATGATGCTGTTGGTGAATGCCTTGGATGCGCAAAACCGCGCAGACCTGGTCGCCTATCTTGAATCCTTGGCGCTGATGCCCTTGGTAACTATGGCTTATGATGGTATGGCTTATGACGGTATGGCTTGGACGATCGTTCAGGAGCCTGCCTCCAAGGGTCAAACGGTGCAGCTGTTGGTGTTTAACGACAGTTTTGAGGATCTAACGCTAGACCTAAGCGCGTTTGGTTTGGCATCTCTGGTGGTTGCCCCGATGGAAACGCAGGTGGTTGACTGGATTGCTGAAACGGGCAGTTACTTTTTGCCTGACGACAGTCTGTTTGTGGTAAGCGAAGAACTGGTGTGCATCCACTAGGTGCGCAACCACTGGGTGTACATGCGCTAAGTGAGCACCTGCTATCGGTCTGAGGCTCTATACCTTAGGCATTTTGTGGCCGACGTTTTTGTTAACGCTCGGCCATTTCTATCAGTATGAAGTGTGCGGTTTCACCTGCCAGGGTGAACACCAATTCTGCAGGCCCTATCACCTCTAATGAATCGCGCTCGTCGAGCCTTGTGCCTTCGTCTACCGTCACGCTGCCCTCAATATTGTTGATATAGGCCTGTCTGCCTTCCTTTAGGTGAAAGGTGACTGCTGCATTGGTATCGGTCAGCTCGGAGACATAGATGTTTACGTCTTGATTCAGATGCAGGGGCACTGTGTCTTTGTTCGACAGGGTTCCCACCACATGCAGCAGTTGGTTGTTGCGCTCATCAGGTTGGTAGCTGTGGTTTTCGTAACGCACTGGCAGGTTGTGCTGGGGTGGCAGGATCCAAATCTGTAAGAAGCGTGTCCAGCCATCGTGGTTGTTGAGCTCGGAATGCCACACACCGGTGCCTGCGGTGACCACCTGCACATTGCCCCTACCCAGGGTTTCTTTTGCCTGGGTGGCATTGTCCCAATGGGTGAGTTTGCCCTTGACGACATAGCTAACGATTTCCATATCGCGGTGCGGGTGCTGCCCAAAGCCATCGTGTGGTTTAACGTCGTCGTCATTCAATACCCGCAACACCCCAAAGTTCATGTTGTTGGGGTTGTGGTAATTGGCAAAGGAAAAGTGGAAATAGGTATTGGCCGGATGCATAGGGCTTGCCGGTAGGTAGTGCAAATCGGATGCAGGTACTTTTCGGAAGTGCTTAGCCATGGTTCGCCCACCTGTTAGTCAATGTGATTCAAGGCTGTTACAGCCACTTTTTCTTTTTAAACAACAGCAACAGACTCAGGGGTATCGTTACAAACAGTACCCACAGTAACGGATAGGTCCATTTATAGTGTAGTTCGGGCATGTAGTCGAAATTCATGCCATAGATGCCCGTTATAAAGGTCAGGGGGATAAAGATGGAGGCGAACAGGGTCAGCACCTTCATCACTTCGTTCATCTTGTTGTTGATGGACGACATATAGATTTCAATCAGGCTGCCCAGTATGTCGCGGTGAGACTCAATCAATTCCACTACCCGTAACGCATGGTCTTGGACGTCTCTGAGATAGATGACGGTGCTCGGGTGAATCAGGGTGGATTCGCTATGGACCAGGTCGGCCATCAACTCGCGGATGGGTGCGATATTACGCCGAACCACTATGAGCTCACGTTTGAGCGCCTGAATGCTGGTCATGGTTTTGTGGGTGGGCTTTTTATAGAGCTCGTCTTCCAGCAGTGTCACTGACTCGTCGAGTGCATCGATCAACTCAAAGTTTTGGTCAACGATGGTATCGAGGATGACATACATGAGGTAGTCGGCGCCTGACTGGCGGATGCGGCCTTTTTTGCTGTGCAGACGTTTGATAATGGGGTCGAGCAAGGCATCCGACTTTTCTTTAAACATAAACACAAAGCGGTCGAGCACCAACAAACTGACCTGTTCGTAGTTCACCGAAAAGCTGTCGGACGCAGTCACCAAACTCTTGAGTACGATATAGAGGTGGTCGTCGTATTCTTCGATCTTGGGGCGCTGGTGGGTGTTTAGGATGTCTTCTAGCACCAGACCATGGATGTCGAAATAGTCACCGATGGCTTCAACCAGTCCGATATTGGTAAGGCCCTCAACAATGACCCAGGTGACGGTGTCCTTGTCTTTGTAATCTAAAATATCAGCCAGGGATTCAATTTCGCGTTCTACTATCTGATCGGCGTCGAAATCGACCAGGGATATGCGGGTGGCATCGCTCAGGACTTCGCCGACATGAATCAGTGATCCTGGAGGTAGCCCTTTCTTTTCCGATGCCGTTTTTAACGATTCTGCCATGAGTCCCTGTTCCTTTTGCCGATCAGACTGTCTTTTTCGCCCTGCGGGCTGCGTGGTTCTGCACGGGCACCCTGCGTTAGGATTGTAGCCATATTAACGCGTCTGAGCCATATTCCTTTGGATCTGGGCACATCTGGTCAGGCCAAACAGCCTAAATACAACCCATTCGCCGCAATGAAAACCCGCACCAGCGTTAGGATAACGCGGGGTGGCAGGGACAAGAAATCTGATGACGACGATGACCGAGATAGAGACGGTGACAGAGACAGAGACAGGGA
>CAWUUZ010000194.1:0-3853 GCA_963925745.1 uncultured Pseudomonadales bacterium | reverse complement strand
CCTGCCCTACTGATGCCTTTGTCAAAGAGGGTGTCCTGGATGCCGCAAAGTGTATTTCCTATTTGACCATCGAAAACCGAGGCCCTATTCCTGAGGAATACCGCAAGGCAATGGGTAACCGAATCTATGGTTGTGACGATTGTCAGTGGCGCTGCCCCTTTACCAAGTTTTCACCGGAATCTACCGAACCTGACTTTCAGCCAAGAGCGGCGTTTTATCAGCGCCCGTTAGACGAACTGTGGCAGTGGTCTGAGGAAACATTTTTGTCGGTCATGGAAGGTTCGCCCATTCGGCGGATTGGTTATCAGAGTTGGATGCGTAATGTAGCAGTGGCCATGGGTAATTCAGGCAACCCAGAATGGATTACACTGTTAGAAGAAAAAAGTGCAACCCTGTCTCCCATGGTACAGGAACATATCCAATGGGCAGTTGCACAGCTCTTACAGGATGACAGGTCCTAAGCGCAGCGATTAAAGACCCAAAAAGGCCTTTCGGTAAAACTGCAGTTCTTCGATGGACTCTTTGATATCCGCCAAGGCCAGGTGTTGTCCGGTTTTAACGGGGGTGCCCTGAAGGTCTGGCTTCCAACGTGCAGCCAATTCTTTGAGTGTCGATACATCGATTAAACGGTAATGACACCAGCTGTCGAGCGCCGGCATATAGGCAATTAGAAAACGGCGGTCTTGCCAGATTGAATTACCACAGAGGGGTGATTTTCCGGGCAGGGTCCAGTCTTTTAGAAAGGCAAGTGTCTGGGCTTCAGCTTCGGCCAGTGACAGGGTGCTGTCGAGTACCCGCTGTGTGAGTCCCGACGCGCCATGGTGTTCTGTACACCAACTGTCCATCGCGTCCATAATGCTCTTGGGCTGATGAATGACGAGATTGGGCCCTTCTGCAAGGATATTCAGATCGGAGTCGGTTACAATGGTTGCCATCTCAATGATATGGCAGGTTTGTGGGTCTAACCCAGTCATCTCGAGGTCAATCCAGATTAAAGGTGGGTTGTTGGCCATCTAGGGATACTCCGTATGTATTTGGCTATAGCATATAACTAATTGGGAAATCATGGCAAAACGAAATCTTACCAAACAGCAGCTTCATCGTATTCGCACCATTCAGGATGAGAAGATTGCGCGGACCAAAAAGCGTGATGCCCGTGTTGATGATGTGGTGGCTACAGGTGATTTAGGGCCTGATACCGACGGATTGATTATCGCGCACTTTGGCGTGACCGTGGATGTGGAAGATCAAGAAGGTGTGCGGTATCGGTGTCATAAGCGCTCGATGTTGCCAGCGCTGGTGACCGGTGACCGCGTTATTTGGCGGTTAGGAACCGATGGTACCGGTGTGGTTGTCGCGGTTCGGGACCGAATTTCAGTACTCAATCGCCCCGACACCCGTGGTAGTTTAAAGCCCGTAGCGGCGAATATTGACCAGATTTTTATCGTGGTGTCACCGGCACCCGAAACCCCGCCCAACCTGATTGACCGCTACCTTGTGGCTGCCCATGCCAGCGGTATTGAACCGGTGTTGGTCTTTAACAAATCAGATTTAATGCAGCCGGGTGACAAATACGCGCTGTTACAGGCTGAGTATCAGGCGCTGGGTTACGACACCCTGTCGATATCGGCCCTTCAAATCAGTGGACTCAAGCCCCTCAGGGACAGAATGGAAGACCGGACATCCATCTTCGTAGGTCAGTCTGGTGTAGGTAAGTCTTCTCTGATC
Organism: uncultured Pseudomonadales bacterium; assembly: GCA_963925745.1. Classification (GTDB taxonomy): domain Bacteria; phylum Pseudomonadota; class Gammaproteobacteria; order Pseudomonadales; family Natronospirillaceae; genus CAJXZL01. The sequence goes on along the minus strand of CAWUUZ010000194.1, from coordinate 2,125 downwards.
AATGTGTTGTTGCCCGGAACTGAGGCCCGCACGGCCGAGATCTCTGTGGCAACGGGTAAGGGTCGGCATACCACCACCACGGCAGTGCTCTACCACTTAGAGGGTGCTGGTCATTTGATCGACTCGCCGGGTATTCGCGAGTTTGGACTTTGGCACATCACAGTGGATCAGCTGTATTTTGGCTATCCTGAATTGTCTCGTTTAGGACCCTGTCGGTTTCGAAACTGCCAACATATCAACGAGCCTAAGTGCCGTCTCAAAGAAGCGGTGAGCACCGGTGAGCTATTAGAAAGACGCTATTTGAGTTTCTTGGGAATCCGAGATTCACTCGATGAAGTTGAAATGAAAACCAACCCCAAATAACCACAGTATGCGGGGGGATGGATTACGCGCTTAGCCTGTACCAGAAGGCGTGTTGCATCATACAATGCGTTTTAATATCGAAGGGATGGCAATTTGCGATGACGGAGTACGACTATGACGGCAACCCTTAGGGCAATGAAATGGCTGGATCAATTGGGGCGACAGCTGTCCATCTTGACCCCAGCATCGGCATTGTCTGAAGCACAGGATTCTGTGGAATCTCTGACGGCTTTGGTCCGACAGGATCCGGTGTTGTGCCTGCAGATATTTGGTCATGCCTACAAAGTCTCTAAAAATAACGATGCCTTTTTGTCCCTTAAGGATGCCATTGAGACCATCGGTGTCTCTGAATTGGTGGACTGGAGCGCCGATTTGCCTCGGATGGATCCCAATGCGAGCAGCTCACGTGCCTTTATGACCAATATCGGTGACAGCATGGTTTCCGTGGGTCTGTTGGCCAATTGGCACCATGTCCGAAACATAGAATGGCAGGAAGCAGACCACTGGGCATGTCTGTTTCATTATGCTGCACGGTGGATGGTTGCTTACACCGACCCTATGTTGGTTGAGGGTATGGATTATAGAATTAGCCAGGGCGAGTCTATTGATCGGGTCTATGAACAGATTTTTCAATTTGGTTACCAAGAATGTAACGAGGCGATTGCAGAACGGTTCCACATTCCCACCGTTGCCCTGTTAGATGCCTCTGCAAAATTAAAGTCCAACAAATCAGCCACCTTCAAATACCAAGCACTTGCCTTTTATCTGCCGATCAGCACGCTGTTGGCGAGCGTCTGTCGTTTGGAATGGGCTACCCCAAGATTCCAGAAACTGGTTTCCCGTGCCACCGCAGCAACCCTGATTGACGGCTTTGACCGCCAGTTGCCTGGCTGGCTGGCGCAGATTGCACGTGAATCGACATTACCCAGCTGTGCTGCGGCGATATTGGCAGCCTTTCAATATCAGGGCGATATTCCAGTCATTGATGTTGCTGCGACCCATGGCAATACAGCGTCGGCTGCCGTTGGTAATACGTCCGACTCTGTCTTAACCAGCAAGGCAGCCCAGGCTGCGCATAGGGTGTCGGCAGCAGGGGCTCAGCCAAAGGCGCCAGCGAGCAAACCAACCGCAGACCCAAAACCACACCTGGACCCAAAACCACACTTGGGTGCTTCCAATGAGACGGGAGACAATCCCTTTGGTTCCTTTGCACCAGCATCGACGCCAGAGCGAGGCGATCCCGTTATGGTGCAACGTTTTATCCAACAGCTGACCGAGCAGAAAGAGCGGTTCACCTCTGATGAAGTGGTGTTTACCCAGTTGGTCAAGTTGTTGGGCGAGGGGATGGGATGTTCACGTGCCCTGGTATTGCTGTACCAACAGCGCATTGGTCAGATTCGGGTGCAATACCGTTACCACAGGGCAAACCAGAAGCCGATGGGTCACCTGTCATTTTCATTACCCGATTCAGGTATCATTGCCTACCTAGCGACCAAGTCAGAAAGTTTTTGGATGACGCCGTCACGTGCAGAGGATACCTGGAGTCAGCTACCCAACAAGATGCGTCTGGTCGTGGGTTGCGATGATTTTTTTATCCATTCAATCCATGTCAATGGCAAAATTAGGGCCTTGGTTTATGTGGATGCCTTTGAGCAGTCCACCCTGTTGCGCGAGCCTGAATACAGGCAATTTAGAGCGCTGGTGACCGACGTAGAGACCCTGTTAAATACCCTATAAACAAGTCATGGGTTCGACTATCTGG
>CAWUUZ010000193.1:0-5136 GCA_963925745.1 uncultured Pseudomonadales bacterium | reverse complement strand
AGAGGTGTTTGGGCTGTGTCGGTCGATGCCTATGGCATTAGCGCCTAAGCCAATCTGCAGCCATCCCGCTACAGGTTGCGTTTGGTCACTGTTAATACCATCATAAGGGTCTTATTTTGACTGACAGCCATACAGGTTATTTATGATTCGCCTATTGATATCCGTTTTTGTAGTCACGCTTACCTTCACAGCCGGCAACGCTTGGTCTGCGAACCTATACCGCTATGTTGATGCTGATGGCGTTACCGTACTTGACCGGACGATCCCGCCTGAGTTCGTTCAAAATGGCTATACCATTCTCAACGAGCAGGGCGGCATCTTAAAGGTCGTACCCAGAGCGTTAACCGAAGAAGAAAAAACCATACTGCGGGCAGAAGAGCAACGCGCTGCCGCACAAGCAGCCCGTGATGCAGAGTTGAGAAGTCTCTACCGCGCGCCCGACGATGTGGATGTTGCCATGGTCGCCTGGATCAAACGCCTGAATATCGAGATAAGCATCAAACAAAGTCAGGTCCAAACCAAGAGACTCGAGCTTTTAGACCTGCAAGGTACGGCTGCCGACATCGAACGGTCCGGAAACAGCATTTCAGATGAGTTGTACAACCAAATTAACGCTGTACAGGCAGGCATTGACAGCGACAAAGCAGGCATCGACGCACTTGTGGTGCGCATCGTAGCCGACATCAAAACATTTGAGAGCGCTAAAACACGGCTGTCTCAGCTGACCGGTATCGCCGCGAAACCGACGGCTGCCGTGCTAGAAGCCCACCAGCTATACGTGCCCGCGCTCGATAGCACAGCCGATGTAAAATAGTATTAACCGGCTGGTAACAGCGCGTAAGCGAATGAAACAGATAGCTATAGGTACAAAACTATAGGTACAAAGCTATATACCCCGTATCTACCGCACGCCACACAACGGAACCTGTCTGGTGTGGCCATCTATCGAGAGTTTCAATGAAAAAAATAGCCATTTTTGGCCTCTTTTTACTGTTAGTCGCCTTTGTTGCAACGCGTGACCAACAGGCCTATTTCAGCCTTGAGTCCTTAAAGGAAAACCAACAGCAACTTGCTGCCTATGTTGCCCTGCACCCCATTGGAAGCATGCTGACCTATGTGGCTGTGTATGTGGTGCTTACTGCGACAAGTGTTCCCGGAGCTGTTTTCTTAACGCTTGCCGGCGGAGCGCTATTTGGCTTGGGGGTTGGCTCGGCATTGGTGGTTTTCTCGGCAACCACAGGGGCGACACTGGCATTTCTGTTATCGCGCTACCTCTTGCATGACCTGATGTCACGCGTGCTGGGTTCCCGATTAAATCCGATCAATGAGGGTGTTAAAAAAGACGGCGCCTATTATTTGTTTACGCTCAGGCTGGTGCCTATTTTCCCCTTCTTTCTGATCAACATCGCCATGGCGTTAACACCGATGAAAGTGTGGACATTCTTTTGGGTGAGTTTTGTGGGGATGTTGGCCGGCACACTGGTCTACGTCAACGCAGGCACACAGCTCGCCAAGGTGTCAGACATGTCAGACATCCTGTCTGCACCCATGCTGATATCGTTGATCCTACTGGGAATATTACCCTTGCTGACAAAGAAACTTTCCGCACTGTTGAACCGCTACCGATAGCAACGGCCTGGTAGGTTGGCGGTCTTATTTCGCAACAAACAAACCGTAGTGCACAACGGTCCACTGCTGTGGCCATCCCGTTGTGGGTTTTAGTTTGAAGTCAGACCGCACATATTGGGCGATGCGACCATCGACGATCGATACAATCAAATTGGCTGCTAGGGTCACATCAATGGCAATATCGCCATCTTTTCGCGCCTCAGATTCACGCAGAATCTGTTTCACTTGCGATTCGATTCGATCAAAAAACCGTGATACCCGCTGACGCAAATAGTCGGTTTCACCAGACAATGCTTCGCCGGTTAAAATTCGGCAAAGACCCGGATTTTTTTCCGCGAAGGCCAACAGCATGGTAATCACCACACTGCAACGTCTGGCTGTCTGCTTTTCTTCATCCAATATGCGGGTTATCCGACTAAAAATAGACGCTTCGATAAAATCGATCAGGCCTTCATACATCTTGGCTTTTGAGGGAAAATGCCGATAAAGGGCTGCTTCCGATACGCCGACCTCTGCCGCCAATTTTGCGGTGGTAATGCGAACACCCGGTTGCGATTCCAACATGTGGGTGAGCGATTCAAGAATATGCTGTTTGCGTTGACTGGGAATACGGTTCATTTAAGCCACTGTTTTGTTGGTGATTAATGTCCCCACACCATCATTAGAAAAAACTTCTAACAAGGTTGCATGGGGTACCCTTCCGTCGATGATATGGGCGCTTGTGACACCATTATCGACCGCATTCAGTGCACAACGGACCTTTGGCAACATGCCACCGTAGATGGTGCCGTTTTGTATCAACGCATCTACCTCTGTCGCATTTAAACCGGTTAGCAATGCACCCGACTTATCGGTAAGACCAACAATATTGGTCAGTAAAATCAGCTTCTCAGCCTCTAGCACTTCAGCAAGTTTACCCGCAACCAGGTCCGCGTTGATGTTGTAACTCTCACCCTTTTCACCAACGCCAATGGGCGCTATCACCGGAATAAATTCTCCCTGCATCAGCATGGCAATGACATCAGGATTGATGGATACCACCTCACCCACATGGCCAATATCAATAATTTCTGACGCCTTGAGATCGGGGCTGCTCTGCTGAATCTTCATTTGTTTTGCGCGAATAAACTGACCATCCTTTCCAGTCAATCCCACTGCTCTGCCACCCACCTGATTGATGAGATTGACAATTTCTTTGTTTACCAAACCGCCCAAGACCATTTCAACGACATCCATGGTCTCGGTATCAGTCACGCGCATGCCGTCTATAAAGCGCGACGGGATATTGAGCTTTTCAAGCAACAGCCCTATTTGGGGGCCGCCGCCATGCACCACAACGGGGTGCATGCCCACCGCCTTTAACAACACGATATCGCGTGCAAAGCTTTCCTTTAATCGACTGTCTGTCATGGCATTTCCACCGTATTTAATGACAATAATCTTGCCCTTAAAACGCTGAATATAGGGTAACGCCTCGGTCAATATCTCTGCGTATTGTCTGGCGCTGTTCTTTTCCAATGACATGGTCGCATCCTATCAATTGCATGTGAAAAGGTCTGCGCCTGAGCAGACCTTTCAATCTCTCGACACCCAGACCAACCCCGGGTGTCGGCTATCTCGCTAGAAAGGAATTTCTAACGACCGATCTTGATCCAACAGTGCTTGCTTTATCATTTCCTGAATACGTTTGAGTGCAGCGGCGTTGTCACCTTCAAAACGACAGGATAGCTTGCTCTTTGTCTTGCACGGTCGAATCAATCCCCAACCGTCGCTAAAGTCGACTCGCAAACCATCTATGTTCGAGGTGATACCACCGGGGAATGTGGCTGCCGCTGCGACACGCGCAACCAAATCGACCTTGGTTGCCTCGTTTACGTCAATCAACAGTTCCTGGGTACCCACATCGTCGGGGAAATTGGCAAAGAGATCATCAAGGCTCTGTGTCTCACGCGACACGATTTGCAGCAAAGAGGCCATGGCAAAAATAGCGTCATCACTGCCTAGCCAGGTTTCTCGCAAGAAAATATTACCTGCATAGTTTCCACCCAGCATGGCACCTGTCTCTTTCATCTGCTTGACCATTTCAGCACGGTTGGATTTGCACATAACCGATTTGCCACCAAAACCGACAATCAACCCCTTTAAACGTCTGCTGCAGTTTACGTCATACACAATGGTGGCGTTCTTGGTTCGCGTCAGCAGGTCTTTGGCAAACAGCAGCAGTAACTTGTCAGGCCATATAATGCGCCCAGAGTTGGTAACAACCCCAATTCGATCGCCATCGCCATCAAAGGCAAAGCCAACATCAGCCTCATGACTCACAACGGCAGCCATCAGATCTTTCATGTTGTCTGGATTGCTCGGATCGGGCATGTGCGCCGGGAACCGCCCATCTACCTTGCAGTGGATAGCCTCTACATCACAACCTAGGGCAGTCAGCAGTTCAACGGCCAAACCACCCGCAATACCGTTACCGCCATCAACCACAACCTTTAATTTTCGATTCATGGGGACAGCAGCAAATATCTGCTCAATATAGGGTCCATTGAGGTCTTGCTTTTTATACTGGCCTTTCCCTGACAAGAAGTTGCCATTATTGATGCGGTGGTAAAGTCCCTTGATCTGCTTTTCAGGCAATTCACGGCCATCCATTAGGATACGAAAGCCGTTAACATTGGCCGGCATGTGGCTGGCCGAAACCATCACAGCCGAGCTGACCGCCAACTCTTGCATTGCAAAATACAACACAGGAACGGGTACAGCACCCAAATCAATGACGTCTCTACCTGAATCGATCAGACCATCAACAAAGGCTTGGGAAAGTTCCTTACTCGATAGGCGGCCGTCACGCGCAATGAGCAGCGTTTGGTTACCACGCTCATAGGCTTCACTGCCCAATGCCTTACCAATTTGATAGGACACGGAGGCGTCAAGGGCGCTTCCAACCACACCCTGTATATCAACAGCACGGAAAATGGATTCCGGAACCGTTGACACAACCACTGTGTCTTCGGCTGTGCCACTGATGCCCAGGAGGTCAGCATCGCGGCCAACCATCTTGATATCAATAAATTCGTCTTTTGGAGTCGAGTGAACCTGTAAGACCGACTCCAAGTCGCTTATGTCTACAGGTTCATTAAAAGGGCGTGATACTTCCGGACCATTGGCGGCCTTCGCTTTAACCTTCACGCGCGCTAGGTGCTTCGCCATTGTCAAAAACAAACTCAGTTTGAAGTTGGGTAGTTCGTTTGGCTGACCCATCAGGAGCTTGGCGGTATAGCGGGTAAAATTCCCTGCATCACCGGTAATGGCTTTTTGCTGCAAGACACCTGCGAGCAGTATCGAAGCAATCACCAGTATCAAAGCCAATATCATCGGCATCAACACATCGTTAGATGCCAAAACGGTCGCGCCTGTCAAAGCAACGGCAGGCTGAAACATCAATGTCCAATAAGGATTTGAAGTGCGCAGTTTAATGGGCTCATTGCTGTTTTTGAAGATCGGAAG
>CAWUUZ010000192.1:0-2536 GCA_963925745.1 uncultured Pseudomonadales bacterium | reverse complement strand
CTGACCAACCGCAAGGACTTGCCATTCTGTCCTTCACGAAATAGCAGGTGGAACATGTGGGGCATCGTTAGGGGCGCAAGAAAAAACAGCACCATCAAGATTGACCATGAGGGCGTTGTCATGGTCTGTTCTGATGTCGCCATGATGCTGGGGTGTGCGTCAAGCCACTCTGATAGACCTGAAAAGGAATGGAACACAGCGAATATGGCCGTTGCGCCCAGGACGAGAAGAATGATCAGTTTTAAAACAGCATCGACTGCAAGGGCAAAAAAGAGGCTCTGATGTTTGTCGTCCTGTGCTTTGGTGCTCGCGCCAAACCGCAGTGTAAAGAGTACAACGATGGCTGAGAAAATGAGTCCCAATGTGGCTGTAGGAGTCTGGGGGCTGAGAATTTGGCTGGCATTGGCTATGGCTTCGATTTGCACCATGAGCAACGGCAAAATTACCAAGGCCATAAAGACGGCTGTTAGGGCGCCTACCCAACGGCTTTTGTATCGAAAGGCGAAAACATCGGCCAATGAGGTGAGTTGGTGGCTCTTCGTTACACGCAGGAAGGGTCTTAACATCAAGGGGTACAGTACAAAGGCAGCAGAGATGCCCACGTAATAGACCAAAAAGCCATAGCCATGGGTTGCCGCTAGGCCGGGTGCGCCATAATAGGCCCAAGCAGAACAGTAAACACCCAGGGATAAAACCGCCACACTGGGGTGTGATACCAAGGAGGTTGGCAGCCAGCGCTTTTCAGCAATCCAGGTGAGGATGTACAGGGATGCCAAATACGCAACACAGACTGCAATCAGGGTGCTGGTATCAAAGGTCATGGCGGTCTCTGCCTTTCCAAAATAACAGTGCGGACAGCGCTATGAGTAAAGCCCAGAATAGAAAGGGGCCATACCAAAAATCGCTGACATAGGCATCGCTAATTGTCAGGATTTGAAAATAGGCTGCTAACAGTAGCCCCGTCAAAATACCTTTTAGATACATGTGCCCTCTCATGGCAGGTCATATGAATTTCTGGCATCTGCCCGATAGGCAAAACCAACGCTCGGTTAAAGCACCTTTTCCCAAAAGAGTGCCTTCCCCATCTCGGGATCCAATTCGTAACCTTCAAAACCAAATTTCACATAGGTCTGTTTTGCAGCGGTATTGCCTTCGAGCAACTCCAATGTGAGTTTGCAGCAATCCCGAGACTGTGCGAGCGCCGCTACCGATGACAGCAGTTTTTGGCTCAGCCCAAGCTTTCTAAAGGGCGTAAGGACCACAAAGTCATGGATGTTGAGCACCGGTTTGGCTTTAAAGGTTGAGAAGGTTTCAAAGCAATTTGCAAGACAGGCTGGCACACCATCGACATAACCAACAATGCTAAAGGCATTAGAACGGGCAGACAGCGCCGCTAGCAATGTCGCCTTTGCAGAGGCAGAGAGTGGTGCGCCACCCCCCATGGGGTCCTGTGCATAGGCATCCAAAAGCATCAGTAAATCCTGGCCTTGTTGCGGATTTTGGTAATCAACGGTACAGAATTCGATCTTGGCTGTCATAGGGCATTCATCTCTTAGTTCTCGGCGTCATTCCCAACAGATTTGTCACAGAGCGTCTCCATTGGATGTTTTTTGCATCTGACGTTCTTCAGGGGTGTGATGAAATAATTCATCGGTATTGAGGTTCATCAGCGTTAACTGTCCACCCCAAACGCATCCCGTATCGAGACCAATGACTTCAGGGTGGTCAAAAAGACCCTGAAGTGCTGCCCAATGGCCAAAGAGGAGGCGTGTTTTACGTTGTTTTTGAGGCGTATATTCATACCAGGGTTTCATACCCTGAGGTGGCGACTTTGGACCCAGGTTGTGGTTCAGATCCAGTCGGCCTGATTTGCTAATAAACCGCATGCGTGTGAGGTAGTTGGTGATCAAACGCCAACGGGCAGAACCCTCTAAGTCGGCATCCCAAACAGCAGGTTCATCACCATACATATTATTCAGAAACTTTTCACGGAGGTGAACACTCTTTAAAACATCTGAGACTTCCCCCGCCAGGTGTCTGGCTGTCGTCGTATTCCATATCGCAGGAATACCCGCGTGGGTCATGGTAAATCCCAATGCCTTATCGTGTTGGATCAAGGGTTGCTCAACCAAAAAATCCATAAGACGCGGCGCATCTGGTGCATTCAGAATGTCGTCAAAGGTGTCTTTTGCCGATGATTTGCGATTGCCATAGTGGGTGGCAATGAGGTGGAGGTCATGGTTGCCCAAAACGATTCGGGTGCTGTCGGCAAGTCGGTAAATAAGCCGCAGTGTTTCTAGGCTTTGTGGACCACGGTTAACCAGGTCGCCTGCAATCCAGAGGGTGTCTGTGCTGGGATTAAAAGCCACCAACGACAATGCCCGCTGCAAGGGTTTTAAGCAGCCTTGAATATCACCAATCGCGTAATCAGTCACGGGTTTTGGCCTGAGTGAAATGGTTGCTTAATGCGATGAATTCTGCGACCGAAACCCGTTCAGGTCGGGTGCTAGGTTCGACGCCAACGGCAATGATGTCT
>CAWUUZ010000191.1:0-2548 GCA_963925745.1 uncultured Pseudomonadales bacterium | reverse complement strand
GTATTAACCTTACCAAATACCGCATCATGTCCTTTGGCATCAGCTGCTTCTTTGCGGGCATTGGTGGTGCACTTTTTGGGCATTATCTGGGTTTCATTTCAGCAGAAGGCTTCAATATTCTACTGTCGATTCAATTCCTCGCCATGATCATTATTGGTGGTTTGGGATCGGTAATGGGATCGCTTATGGGCGTTATTTTTATGGTGTTGCTGCCGGAGGTAATGGAGTTAGCAGCCGGTGGACTCCGAGATGTGTTCCCCTCTTTGGGACACAGTCTCACGTATTTGAAGCAAATGTCGGTAGGCATTGCGATCATCCTATTTCTTATCTTTGAGCCCGATGGTCTGGCGCATAGATGGAGAATGACCAAGGCTTATTGGAAGCTGTATCCGTTTAGTTATTAGAAAATCAGTGTCAGCTGATGACACTAACACTGGGGCCTGACCCCAAACAAAAACAAAAATGGGAAGCAAGGTTATGAATAAAAAACTACTAGGATTGTGCGGAACATTAGCACTGACATCCACACTCGCTGTGGGTGCCTTCGCAGAAGGCATACCTGTCCTTCATATTTCCGCATTCAGCGGACCAACATCAGATGTGGGCCAGCCCTACGGAATGGGTGTTGCCGACGTACTGAAATATACCAATGAAAATGGTGGCATTAACGGTGTCATGCTGGACTTCGAGTCTGTTGACTATGGCTATCAAGCGCCACAGGCAGTAGCACTCTATAAGAAAGCCATGTCACGTAACCGCCTGGTTGCATTACAGGGTTGGGGCACTGCAGATACTGAAGCCCTGGTTGGATTCGTAGCAAAAGACAAGGTATTCACCATGTCTGCGTCGTTTTCTGCGCAACTAACAGACCCTAAGGGCAAATCAGCCCGTACCCACAGTCCTGCGCCTTACAACTTTTTCTATGGCCCTTCTTATTCTGACGGTTGCCGTGGATTGGTTTCCTTTGCTGCAGACGATTGGAAAAAACGCGGCGAAACAGGTCAGGCGACCTTTATCCACATGGGTATGAATCATCCCTATCCCAATGCACCTAAAGAATCCTGTGCTGCCTACGCAGAGGAACTCGGCTTTAAAATTGCGACACCGATTGAATACAGCTTGAGCCCAGGTGACTTCAAGGCCCAGTGTCTGTCATTAAAAGACACGGGTGCAGAATACACCTACTTGGGTAACACCGGTGGTTCGAACATTTCATTGATAAAGGCCTGTGACACCGTGGGTGTTAAAACGCAGTTCCTATCCAACGTCTGGGGCTGGGACATGAACGCCTTTGCAGCAACTGGCGCAGCGGGTGACGGCGTGGTGTTTGTGAACAGTACTGCGTCTTGGAATGATGCTACTGCTACTGCTGGTTTTGCTAAACTGTCTGCCATTTCTAAGATGACTGCAACAGATGACGACTACCGTTCAGTGCACTACATCCGTGGTGTTTGCGCAGCCTCTAACATGGTTGATGCCATGAAAGTAGCACAAAAGAAAGGTGAATTGACGGGTACTACCCTGAAAGACGCTATGGAAACCTTTGTGAACCATGTTCCTGAAGGCCTAGACGGTGTTTGCCGTTCATCTACCTGGACTGAAGATGACCACCGTGGTTCTACCGAAGTGTTGGTATATCAGACACATTGGAATGACGGCGCGCCATCAATGGACCGTGTTTATGTCGCTGACCTACCACGTCGTGATGACTGGTTAGGCTGGTAATCGCTTTGGAGGCGGACGATTCCTGTCCGCCTCCCTCTCTTTATTTCGAGTCAGTGGAGCAAGGTTATGACTGAAGCTGCTTTAGAATCTCAATCTAAAGACATTCTTCTGAACGTCAATAACATTGAGGTTGTGTACGACGGCGTTATTTTGGTTTTACGCGGCGTTAGTCTCAATGTACCCAGAGGTGAAATTGTGGCGCTTTTGGGCCCCAATGGCGCTGGAAAATCGACAACGTTAAAGGCCATATCGGGATTGCTATCGACCGAAGATGGGACGATCACCAAGGGTGAAGTGACCTACAAAGGCGAAAACATCAGCAATCAAGACCCTGCAAAAATTGTCCGAAAGGGTATTTTTCAGGTGATGGAAGGACGTCGCATTATTGAAGACATGACTGTCATCGAAAATTTGCGTCTGGGTGCCTATACCCGTAAAGACAATCAGGTTAAACAAGACATAGAGATGGTGTTTGATTATTTTCCCCGTCTGAAAGAAAGGACTGGCATGGCAGGGTATCTGTCGGGTGGAGAGCAGCAAATGTTGGCCATTGGACGTGCCATTATGGCGCGGCCAGAAATGATATTGCTAGATGAACCATCCATGGGTTTGTCACCAATGCTGGTAAAGGAAGTCTTTGGCATCATCAAAAAAATCAATCAGGATCAGGGTATTACGATTCTGTTGGTAGAACAGAATGCCTCCATGGCGTTAAAACACTCAACCTACGGCTATATCATGGAGTCGGGCAAGGTGGTGATGGACGGCACCAGTGAAGAGCTGATGAATAACAGCGATGTAAAAGAGTTTTATCTCGGTGGTG
>CAWUUZ010000190.1:0-5784 GCA_963925745.1 uncultured Pseudomonadales bacterium | reverse complement strand
CTGATCGGCACGGGCGCTAAAGTTTTCAGCGAGATAGAACAGTACCTGCGCACGGTTATGTGCTGTGGTGCTGGTCCAACCGCTGGCAGCCTGCGCTGCTTCAACCGCGTTACGGATGTCCTTACGGCTTCCCTGAGGCAGTTCTGCCATAGGACGGCCATTGGCATCACGAACGACATCGGTATAGCCACTGTCAGGTCGAACCTGCTTGCCGCCGATATAGAGTTTGGCGGTGCGGTCGATCTCGGTGGTAGCGGCAGCCTTGCTAGGCTTTAGCTTGCGTGCTTTTTCAATAGGGGTGGTGCTCAGCGTGCGCTCCCAACGGGGCTTCACATATTCAAACAACCCCTCTTTGCCACCTTCACGTCCAAAGCCAGATTCACGGTAACCGCCAAAGCCGGCGGCCGCATCAAACTGGTTTGTGCAGTTGACCCAAACGGCGCCAGCTTTAATCTTGGGCGCAATATCCAGAGCCAAATTGATGTTTTCTGTCCACAGACTGACCGCCAAGCCATAGCGGCTGTTGTTTGCAATGGCGACTGATTCTGCTGGCGTTCTAAAACTCGTTACCACCAACACAGGGCCAAATATTTCTTCTTGTGCCAGGGTTGACGCAGGTTCTACACCGGTAATCAACGTAGGAGGGTAGTAGCAGCCACTGGCTGGTAAATCGCCTTCTGGCTGCCAGACCTGACCGCCTTCTTTGGCACCCAGTTCGACCAGAGACGCAATGCGTGCGCGCTGGCTTTCATCGACAATGGCACCCATATCAATGTTCTTGTCGAGTGAATTGCCCATCACCAACTTGGCCATACGGGCCTTTACCTTGGCTAAAAAGCGCTCTTGCACCGATTCCTGTACCAACAGACGGGAACCCGCGCAACAGACCTGACCCTGGTTAAACCAAATGGCGTCTACCAAGCCTTCAACAGCACTGTCAAAATCCGCATCGTCATAGACGATAAAGGCAGACTTGCCGCCCAGCTCAAGTGAGAGCTTTTTGCCTGTACCGGCAGTTTGTCTGCGCAGCACACGACCCACATCGGTTGAACCGGTAAAGGCGATTTTATCGACATCGGGGTGGTTGACGATGGCAGAACCAGCCTTTGCATCACCCAACACAATGTTGACCACACCCTTTGGCAGGCCAACGTCTTCGCAGATCTGTGCAAAGAGGACCGCAGTGGTGCTGGTGAACTCAGCAGGCTTTAGAATCAGGGTGTTGCCCATCGCTAAAGCGGGTGCCACCTTCCAAGCCAACATCAGCATTGGAAAGTTCCAGGGAATAATCTGACCTACAACGCCCAGCGGCTCATAATCGGGCAATTCCCGATCCATAACCTGAGCCCAACCAGCATGGTAGTAAAAATGACGTGCTACCAGGGGAATATCGATGTCACGGCTTTCGCGAATCGGCTTGCCATTGTCCATTGACTCTAAAACCGAAAACAGACGGGCGTGTTTTTGCACCTGACGCGCAATGGCATACAGAAAGCGTGCGCGGCCATGGCCACCCAATTTCTTCCAGCCGGCAGAGGCAGCCCTTGCTGCGGCAACCGCTGCATCGACATCGTCGCTCGAGCCATCGGCAATACGGGCAACAACAGCACCCGTAGCAGGATTGGTTGAGTCAAAATAGGTCTCAGAAGTGGGCACAGACCAACGGCCATCGACAAAATGGTTTAGGGTGCGATGGCGGGCATCTAGCCAGGCGTCAGCCTGTTGTGCACTTTCAAACGCGTTGCCATATTCCATGGTATTAAAAATCTCTGTGATTGACATAGTGATGAAATCCTCGTGTCCTACATTCAGCCCATGGGGTGTCTGTATTGTGCTGAATAGCTACCCGTTAGGTAGTGTTCCAATTGCCGCTCAATATCACCTAACAGGCTGCTGGCACCAAAGCGAAATAATTCGGGTCTGAGCCAATCATTACCCAATTCTTCTTTAATCATGGCCAGATAGTCCAAAGACTGCTTGGCTGTTTTGATGCCACCAGCAGGCTTATAACCAATTTTAAAGCCGGTCAGTTCTTGGTATTCGCGAATCGCGCGGACCATCACCAGACTAAAGGGCAGGGTTGCATTGACAGGCTCTTTGCCGGTACTGGTTTTGATAAAGTCTGATCCAGCCATCATGCAAACCCAGCTGGCCTTGGCGACAGTGGTTAGGGTGCCTAACTCGCCTGTTGCCAAAATGGCTTTCAGGTGGGCATCACCACAGGCTTCGCGATAGGCTTTAACCTCGTCATACAGCGCTTCCCACTGACCGGTGAGTGCCAATTCTCGGCTGATGACAATGTCGATCTCTGTTGCGCCGGCGGCCACAGAGGCTTTGATTTCGTTGATCTTAAAGGGCAGGGGAATCTGGCCAGCAGGAAAGCCGGTTGATACCGCAGCCACCTGAACACCCGAACCGGCAACCGCAGGAACAGCCGTTGCCAACATATTGTGATAAACGCACACAGCACCCGTGGTGATACCCAAATCGGTAACACCCAGTCGCTCAAGAATGTCAGGGCGAACAGGCTGCATCGCTTTGCGACAGAGGCGGTTCACTGTGCCCGGGGTGTCGTCACCCGACAGCGTTGTGAGGTCCATACAGGTAATGGCCTTTAACAGCCAGGCGACCTGATGGTCCTTTTTAACCGAGCGGCGTTTTACGATCGAATCGCATCGGCGTTCGACCGCACTCTTGTTAATTTTGATGTGTTGAAAAAGCTCAGGACGAAACGCCATCCCCGGATTTCTAGGGATGCTAAGGGGGTCACCTGATGGGGGTAACTGAGACATAAAGTTCCTTTAATACCATGAGACAGAACAGCGTAGTATAGAGACAAAATGATCACAAATCATCCAGTGATTCAACCAGTGCCTGTGCCTAGAATCCTAACCCTGTTTAGGTTGAAACAAGGGCCGCTTCACAAAAGGTCTTGAGACGCGGCAGGAGCTCTTTTTCGGACTTCTGCATCATACGTATGATCAGACGCGCAAACTGCTGTTTGAACCAGCCAGAGACCTCAAAGACCCCTTCTAGGCGGACTTCGCAGCGTTTGTCGTCAAGGGGGGTTACCACAAAGCGGTAAAAGGACCGCCCGCCCATCACATCAGCGCCAGCGGCGTGAATATAGGGTGCGTCACCCTGTTCTGGGCCATGCTGTTCAAACAAAGTGATCGCCATACGGTGGAACCGACCGCGCTCTTGGCGGGTCTCAATCCAGCTATCCCCAACCTTGATGGGTGCTTCAAAGGTTTTCTCGATCTCTTTGACCTGCAAAATCCACTGATCGCAGGTATCAAGATCGATCAGCCGCTCATAACAGTGTTTTGCAGGGGCATCAATTTCAATTCGGTCTATCCAAACAGCCATGAGAATTCCTTGAGATTGCTTATCGGTCTGTCACAGGCACAGAGGTTTGATGGGTTGTGACGCTGGGTTCCGACCTTAGTTTACCCTGATCGAAATGGGCGGAACAACTGTGGGGGGTGACTTTGATGCCGTATAACGCGCGTCAATGAAAAAATGCGGCCGCCCGCAGGGGCGACTGTGCTAGCCAAGGTTGTTTGCGATGAACCCAGACAGGGTGTTTTTTCGCAGCGCAAGGCTGTCAGGTCGATCGGCAACGAGGGTGACATGCCCGACCTTTCTGCCCGGTTTTGGCGCCTTACGGTAGTCATGCAAACAGCTGCCATCGACCGCCAGTAGGGCATGGGTATCTATGTCGCAACCGATGAGGTTGTACATCATTGAATACCCCAAGGCCTCTGTGCTGCCCAGGGGCAAACCACTGATGGCGCGGATGTGGTTCTCAAACTGGCTACACTGAGCGCCTTCGATGGTCCAGTGACCGGAGTTATGAACACGGGGAGCCATTTCATTGGCAATGAGCAGGCCGCCCTGTACAAAGAATTCAAAGGTCAGTACACCCACATAACCCAGATGGTCCATGACGGTGCTGGCATGCTGCTCTGCCAAGTGCTGAAGCGGGTGCTGTCGGGTTGGCGTGGAGCTGTGCAGAATGCCCTGACGGTGTACATTTTCAACCAACGGATAGACCCGTGTTTCACCGGCGGCGCTGCGAACCGCAATACAGCTGACTTCGCAGTCAAAATCGACAAAGCCTTCATAGATCAGCGGCACCGAACCGAGGCTTTCAAAGAGGCCCTCAATATCGGTCAGGTTTTTTAACAACCGCTGCCCCTTGCCGTCATAACCCAGGGTGCGGGTCTTGACGATAGCGGGCAAACCGATCTCGGCGCAGGCAAGGGCGACATCATGCTGGTTTTCGATCTTATAAACGGGGGCGACAGGAATATTTAGGGCCGTAAACACCGACTTTTCTGCCCAGCGTTCGCGAGCGATGGCCAGGGAATCTGCGGCAGGGAATACGGGCTTATACTGTGCGATATAGGCGACGGCTTCTGCGGGAACACTCTCAAATTCGAAGGTCACCACATCGACCTCTGCCAACAGACGGTCAATGGCCTCTGGGTCATCATATTGACCCAAGATAAGCGTACCGACATCGCCTGCACAGGCATCAGGTGAGGGATCGAGAAAATAGAAACGCAGTCCCAAAGGAATACCGGCCAAGGCCATCATGCGACCCAGTTGCCCACCACCAATTACACCTATTTTCATGGCTTGTTGCTCTCCGTCGATCTGTGGCCTGTCGTAATCAGGCGCTCGGATCAGGGTTGTCTAAAACATCCTGTGTCTGCTTGGCGCGAAAGGCCAACAATGAGGCACGAATGTCAGGATACTTGTTTGCCAAAATACTGGCAGCCAACAGGGCGGCATTGATCGCACCGGCTTTGCCGATGGCCAGGGTGCCCGTTGGTATGCCCGCAGGCATCTGCACAATGGATAACAGGGAATCAACACCACTGAGCATGGCTGACTGTACCGGGACGCCCAAAACAGGGAGGTGCGTCTTGGCTGCACACATGCCAGGTAGGTGCGCGGCACCGCCGGCGCCTGCAATAATGACTTCTAGGCCACGGTCGTATGCGGTCTCGGCATAGGAAAACAACAGGTCAGGCGTTCTGTGTGCAGACACCACGGTTGTTTCAAAGCTGATGCCCAAAGCCGTCAGGGTTGTTGTGCAGTGTTCGAGCGTTTTCCAATCGGACTTAGAGCCCATGATAACGCCAACTTTTACAGACATGCGGGCCTCCTGATACGTTTGGCCGGTTAATGCTTGGTGGATGGATCTAGAATGCGGACAGGTTGAGACGCAACCTCATCCATGGGATTGGGTGCTGTGACACGGGTAGGGATCTCTTCCTTGGGCGCATCATACAGCACATCCGTAAAATCACACTCGACACACTCACGGCGAAGCAAGCGGCGCTCAGTGTCGCGTTCAGCGCGAATGGCGTCTTGGCTGCCACATCGGGGGCAGACCGCACCAGCAATAAATCGTTTGACCACGGCATCGGCTCACTGTGCTAGAAAGCGGCGCATTATAGCAGCGTTGGGCGCATTTTGAAGCCTAGCAGTTGGTATGGGTGATATTAGTCTCATTCAGGCGCCGCACAGCGGCACATATTGCCGACAGAGCCCGCCTTGACAGCCATGCAGCGACTATTGTTAAGCCTTTCTGGGGATTTGGCGGCATTCAGGATAGTATGGGCAACAACCTTGCGGCACGACAGCACCTATCTACTGTGCAATGCACCCGATGCGGCTGCCGCGACACCCTAAGCATTTTGGAGTCTGTGTGACTGATAAGCCCTTTACAATACAGCTAGAAACCGACGACTTTGTCGTTATCGACAAGGC
>CAWUUZ010000189.1:0-4972 GCA_963925745.1 uncultured Pseudomonadales bacterium | reverse complement strand
AGATGCGAGAAAGAGCAGATGGGGCCAGAAAGGCAGGGAAAGGCAGGGAAAGGCAGCTGAGAAAACAGGCCACCGACTGTTGTCGATGCCCTGTTCACGCGTTAACGCCGTATTAGGTTCGCTTGATCAGTATGGCGCCACATTCAAGGTGGTTGGTATAGGGAAACTGGTCAAAACAGGCGAAGGCACGAATTTCAAACTGGTCATGCAGTGCAAGGCAGTTTTCGCGCAGGGTATCGGGATTGCACGATATATAGATGATGTGTTCAAAGTGCCGTGCTAACGCAATGGTCGCAGGATCCAAGCCAGCGCGTGGCGGATCGACAAAGAGCGTTTTGAGTGCGGTGTTGGTGCGATCGGTCTTGAGCCAGTTGGCGCTAAAATCTTCACTGCTGGCTTTCATAAAGGTGATGTTGTGTATGTCGTTCAGTGCCGCGTTTTCAGTGGCAGCCTTTGTGGCCAGCTTTGACATCTCTGTTGCGGTTACCGCTTTAAATTGGCGGCTGAGGGGCAGGGTAAAGTTGCCAATGCCACAGTACAGCTCTAGAAGATCGGTTGTTTTGTCACTGCTAATCAGTTTTGACTGGTTGACTGCCCATTGCAGCATCTGTGTGGCGACACCGGCATTGGGTTGGGTAAAGGTGTTTTCATATTGGTGGTATTGATAGATACCATCTTCCATCTCAAACTGTTCTTCGATCCAGTTGTTGCTGAGGATGATTTTCTGCTTGCGCGATCGACCAATGATATTCACGCCCAACTGGGTTTCCAGTAGCTTGGCTTTTTCAGTCCAATCGTCTTCCAGTGGACGGTGGTAGATCATGCTGACCAGTGCTTGGCCCTTGGTGGTGGTTAAAAATTCCACCTGGTAGAGTTTTCTGCGCAATAGGGGATCCGCCATAAAGGCAGTCCTAACATCAACCATCAGTTTGTTGATCAACTCCGATCCCACCGGAAAGGTATCCATTCGGATGCGCTCTTTTGTGGCAGGGTTAAACATGATGTAAAAGCTGTCGTCATCCTCATGCCAGACGCGAAATTCGGCGCGCATGCGGTAATGGGTTAGGCGTGATTCATATACCGATGGGGCAGGTAGGGGCATGCCAGCAGTCTGAAACTGCGTGGTTACGTTATCGATCTTATCCCGTAACAGGGCATGGTATTGTTCTGGAAATACTTGGCCTACCGACATTGTGTGCACTCTATGGGTCAAAAGGTCGACAGTTTACAGGGCATGGCAAAAAGTAAAAGGGCTGTGTCCCTTGTTGGGGTATTTGAATCTGTAATCCTGTGGTGTTTTGCATGGAGGCGCTGAGCAAATCATGCTAACGTGCCGCTGATTTTACCCAGTTTAAGGATGCAGCACGTGACCCCAGAGTTAGCGGACATTATGGAATTTTTGAGCTGTCGAACCCCCGATGCATGGGTGGCGACTGCCATTCAAGACGAGAACCTTGAGGTTTTGTTGGTAGACCACGCACAGTGTGAAAAGAAGGCTGCGTCCTCTGCCATGAATATGATGTACCGCTATGTTGACCGGTACGAATTACTCAAAAAAATGAGTAAGTTGGCCCGCGAGGAACTCGTCCATTTTGACCAGGTAATCGGCATCATGCGTTCTCGTGACATTCCCTACAGCCACTTAACAGCATCCCGTTATGCGGGCGACATGAACAAGCACGTGAGAAACCATGAGCCTGATAAGTTGGTAGATCGCTTGATTGTGGGTGCCTTTGTTGAGGCCAGAAGCTGTGAACGCTTTGCCTGTTTGGTGCCCCATCTTGATCCTGAGTTGGCACAGTTTTACCAATCACTCCTAAAGTCAGAGGCGCGCCACTACCGTGACTATTTGCATCTGGCTCGGCTTTATGCAGAAAAAGACATTGATGATCGGATTGCATATTTTGCTGAGGTAGAAAAGGGGTTGATCGAATCGCCTGATACGGAGTTCCGATTTCATTCTGGGCCGCTCGCCCTTTAGATGTGAAAGTGTTCCAAGACAAGGTCATTCTGGGTGAGCGTCGCAATGGCGCCACCTTGATCTGACCAACTCCCCAAGACGATGCGCTTGCGACCGTTTGGTAGCAGATGCTCTGCGGGTCTATGGGTGTGGCCATGTATGACCGTTGTGGCACCCGTTTGGTCTAGCAGTGACACCACAGCCGTATCCGTGACATCCAGAATATTGGCCTGTTGGTTCTGATTGTAGCCCTGACTGTAGGTGCGCGCACGGTTCGCGATTCGCAGTCGCATCTGCAGCGGCAGGCGCCTCAACAGTCCCTTTACCCACCTTTGTCTCAGCCAATATCGGCTGCGTTGGTATTGGTGGTCATCAGTACAGAGTTGGTCACCGTGGCATAGCACCAGGTTATGTTTGCCAAGTCTGAGCCTGTGCGTGTCGGGTAACAGCGTCATGCCGGTGAGCGCCAAAAAGTGTCTGCCCAGAAGAAAGTCGCGGTTCCCATGTTGCAGATAGCAGGGAATGCCCGCATCTGTGAGTGCACGGATGCGCTGGATGAACGCTGAAGTCTGGGGCGATAGGTGGTCGTCACCGATCCAGTATTCAAAGAGATCGCCCAGCAAGTAGAGGGCCTCTATTTCGGATTGGCGGTTATCGAGAAGTGCAAAAAAAGCCTGTTGTAAACCAGGCTTTTCGTCGTCCAGATGCATGTCTGAAACGAAATAGAGTGCCATCTTTAATCCTGAATAGTCACAGATTCAATGACGATAGGCGTCACAGGCACATCTTGATGTCCGCCAGAGCTAGAGGTCTTAACCGCTTTCATCTGGTTTACGATGTCCATACCATCTACAACACGTGCAAAAACGGCATAGCCCCAACCCTGAGAATTTTCACCGCTAAAGTTCAAAAATGAATTGTCGTTCACATTGATAAAGAACTGCGTTGTTGCAGAATGTGGGTCATTGGTACGTGCCATGGCGAGCGTGCCAGTGATGTTCTTAAGACCATTGTTTGCTTCGTTTTTAATGGCAGCACGGGTCGGCTTTTGTGACATTTTTTCGTCAAAACCACCACCCTGAACCATAAAGCCGTTGATCACGCGGTGAAAAATGGTGCCATCATAATGGCCGGCTTTGGCGTATTCGATAAAGTTTGCCGCCGTGAGAGGGGCTTTTTCTGTTTCGAGTTCAATGGTGATATCACCCATGCTGGTCTTCATTAAAATCATTGTTTTTCCTCGCTTATATCAATTTTTAAATGCAGCTGTTTGGCTGCAATAAGGGTATTTTGCATCAGGGTTGCAACGGTCATGGGGCCAACACCACCAGGGACAGGGGTGATCCACGCAGCTCTTTTGCTTGCCTCTGTGGTTTCCACATCTCCTACAATGGTGCCATCTTCTAGTCTGTTGATGCCCACATCAATCACGATCGCGTCTTCACGTATCCAATCGCCTGGAATAAAGCCAGGTTTGCCAACGGCAACCACCAGAATTTCGGCACGACGGACATGGGCTTCTAGGTCGAGCGTAAACTTGTGTGCGACCGTTATGGTGCAGCCAGCTAATAAAAGCTCTAACGCCATCGGTCGGCCAACGTGGTTGCTTGCGCCAACGATGACGGCCTCTTTACCATGAAATGCAACACTGGTTGAGGAGAGTAGGGTCATAATCCCCTTGGGTGTGCAGCTTTCCAACAGGGGTAGCCGTTGTGCCAGTCGACCCAGGTTAAAGGGGTGAAATCCGTCAACATCCTTATCAGGTAGGATGTGTTCCAGTATTTTGTTGGGCTCAAGGTGATCGGGCAGTGGCAACTGAACCAGTATGCCATCGATGGTGGTGTCAGAATTGAGTTGCGATATCAGACCCATCAACTCTTCTTGGGTTGTTTCTTGAGGCAAATCATAGGAGATAGATTTAAAGCCGACTTCTTCACAGGCCTTGCGTTTGCTGGCCACATAGAGTCTGGAAGCAGCATCGACCCCAACCAATATGACAGCAAGACCCGGTACCCGAAAGCCGCGTGCTCTCATGTCCTGTACATCGGTTGCTATCGCGCTACGCACTTGCATTGCAATGGCTTTACCGTCAATTAATTTGGCTGTCATTAAAATGTCCTGAAATTGAGGTTGTCTAAGGGGGTAATTCTCTCACGAATGTCTGTGGTGCGCCAACCCAGTCTGCGTAGACGGCAGGGTTTCGATGCTGTAAATTCTGTCGACGTTAGAAGCGACACCAAGCCCAAAATGACGGGTTGTTGACCTAAGGTTAGGTGTTGCATACAGGGGTGTTAAAGGTGCTTGAAAAAACACGCTGAGACAGTATGTTGGACCTTTCTCTGGGTGTTCGTTGGGCCTGTTGGGTACATTTTACAGCGTTCAACCCACTGATTTCTTTCGTTTTTTAAGCGTAATTGATCAAAATAAAACCAAAAGCCGCAATGTGAATGGCACCTAATCACGGACTTTTGCTAGGGTATTGTTTTTTAACGATAAATAATTAAAAAAGTCATTGACGGATGCCAATCCTGACCTTATTATGCGCTCCACTTTCAAGGGCAGTTCAACTTCCTAAGAAAGCGTCGGAGCATAGCGCAGCCTGGTAGCGCATCTGGTTTGGGACCAGAGGGTCGGGGGTTCGAATCCCTCTGCTCCGACCATTCGTTCTTTAAAGTACCTTGTGTTTGTATTGGTTTGCCACTGGCAGCTACCGTATTTGCGCCCGTAGCTCAATTGGATAGAGCAACAGCCTTCTAAGCCGTAGGTTGCAGGTTCGAGCCCTGCCGGGCGTACCAAATTATACAGCACAGGCTTATGGTGGGCGTAGCTCAGTTGGTAGAGTCCCGGATTGTGATTCCGGTTGTCGTGGGTTCGAGCCCCATCGTCCACCCCATTTCATTTAACCTTCTTGGTTGGTGGAATAAGTACGAATGTAAAATGTAACAACAGTTAGTTTGTAATGCGGATGTGGTGAAATTGGTATACACGCTGGTTTTAGGTACCAGTTGCGAA
>CAWUUZ010000188.1:0-4344 GCA_963925745.1 uncultured Pseudomonadales bacterium | reverse complement strand
CCTTCCGATTTTTCTTCCGTAACACTGTCAGAATCTAGGGCTTCGCCTAGGGGTTCAAGATATTCCAGAAACAGCGTTGGCGGTGCCTTTTGGAATAGGTGCGCCACCGGGGTCATACCCAGGCGATTGTGATGCGACATCATGAGCGGACGGTTATTGGACTGCCAGACACGGTGTAACAGGCGTCTGCGGGTTTGCATGGCAGCGTTCGACGCTCCCAATGCCCTACGTACATTTCTTGGATTCATGATGCTTCCAGTTGTTGGGCGCACTTTATGCAAAAATCAGCATAGGGAATGGCCTTAAGCCGTTGTTCAGAGATGCCTTCACCGCAGCGCTCACAAATCCCATATTCGTCATCATCAATGCGGACAATGGTGTGGGTGATTTTGTGAATTTCCTCGCGGGCTTCACGTGCTATGGCACGCAACACATCATCATTCTCACGCTCCGTCACCTGCTCAGCGAAATCAGGGCTGCGCGCCTGAGATAAATCTTTTTCTAAGCTCTCGACGCGGTGCTGCAGTTCACGTTGTTTTTCTAACAGCGCTTGTCTAAGGGCTAACAATTCAGTATTTGCCATAAAAACTGACTCCTAAATTACCCATGTCTATCGAGTTGTGATCCAAAGGTATCCTGACTTAAATGCCTAGAAATTAACCAAGGTCAGTGAAGCGGACGATACCATGGATCAACGGTAATGATGTGTATCAGGGTGTTATATACCAAGAATTCAGACGGGTGACCACCGCCAATGTGTATCAGTAGCAACAACAATGTGCGATTGCGTCTCTTTAAACATAGCAGAAATTTGTCGATTTGCGCTGCTTTCAACCTGCAAACCGCCGTGTCCACAAACCCGATTAGCTGGTTACCAAGTAGGTGCCTGCAAAAATAACCAACAGACCTGATATTTGTTTTAAGCCAATGGGACGCGGTGTGGAGCCAAAGGCACCAAAGTGATCTAACAGTGCAGACAGACCAAATTGACCCAGCAAAATAAAGGTAAAGGCGGCCGTAATGCCAAGCTTAGGCACAGTGAATCCAATGGTGCCGACAATGATGAGACCCAGCGCTCCGGAAATAAAGGTATAGGGCGGAACTGCAGTCCATGCGGTTGCCAAGGAGCCACCCTTTAAATAGAGCATCACCGAGGCCGCAATAAGGGCGCCAATGGCATAGGTGATAAACACACTTTCGAAGGTGCCGATGTTGCGATCCATTTGGCCCATAAATTGGCCCTGTATGGTAACAGCCATGCCGCCAATCAAAGCGAGCATGATCAAACCTGTAGTCGTATTAAACATACCCATTCCTTAGAATATCTCGCGGTAGTATGCCAAAAATTGGCCGCTGTGCCTGTAGCCCTATGGGAAAACCCCAACCGGGTGCAGATAATGACCAAAAGACAGCCATATCACCAGATAAAGTTACCTTTCATCCCTGTTCTCATCCCTGTTCTCATCCCTGCGCGCTACTCTGTCGCAGCGGTTCGCTATACTGTCAGACAACGCGTTCAAGGTGATAGCCACGATGCCAGATGTTGAAAACGAAGCCCGAATGCTCGAAAGGGCAGAAATGCTGCTAGAGACCGATTTGTGGGATGCCCTGTCCTGGGACGATGCCTGGCGTGGGGTTTATCCCGAAGTTTTGCTACCGGATGAGCGGGCAAAAAGGACCCAACAACAGATCGACAGGATACAGCGTATTCTCAGCAGTGATGTGACGGCATTAACAGGCACAGACAGCTGTATCTACTTTGACCTGAAAACCTATGACTAGCACCTATCTGAGTAGCCCGTCACAATGGGTGAAAGCTACTGGGCTATGGGATTGCGGTGGTGGTAGTCTGAAAAGACGACGCTAAATGACCCAATCAACCATTAGGGATCAGACTGCATGAGCAAAGCTAAGACAGCGATGGCCAAGATACCCACTGGGGTGTGGGCGCTAGGCTTTGTCAGCTTGTTAATGGACGTGTCCTCAGAAATGGTGCACAGCCTGTTGCCGATGTTTATGGTGGGTGTCTTGGGTGCCAGCGCACTAACAGTCGGCGTGCTAGAGGGTTTGGCCGAAGCCACAGCCTTAGGCGTAAAGGTATTCTCGGGTCCTTTAAGTGATTATCTGGGCAAACGAAAAGGCCTGGCAGTCATTGGCTATTCTCTCGGCGCCCTCACCAAACCCCTCTTTGCGATCGCTCCCACCATGGGCTTTGTGATGTCTGCCCGTTTGCTAGACCGCGTGGGTAAAGGGATTCGTGGCGCACCCAGAGACGCACTGATCGCAGACCTTACCCCGCCAGAAATTCGGGGTGCAGCCTTTGGCTTGAGACAATCACTGGATACCGTAGGCGCCTTTTTAGGACCCCTGATAGCGGTGGGTCTGATGCTGCTCTGGGCGAACGATTTTAGAGCTGTGTTTTGGGTCGCGGTGATCCCCGGTGTATTGGCCGTCGTGGTATTGATTTTTGGCGTCAAAGAGCCAGCAAGACAACCCAGCGAAAAACGGGTGAACCCCATCCGACGGGAAAACCTAAAACGATTGGGCCCGTCTTATTGGTGGGTGGTGGGTATCGGGGCCATCTTTACGCTCGCACGTTTTAGTGAGGCCTTCTTGGTGCTGAGGGCACAGCAGGGTGGGGTGCCCATCGCACTGGTTCCCCTGGTGATGGTGGCCATGAATCTGGTCTATTCCGCGTCGGCCTATCCCTTTGGAAAACTATCAGATCGCATGAGCCATCAGAAAATGCTCGCCTGGGGGCTGGTCGTCTTGGTGGTTGCCGACATCGTCTTGGCATCCAGTGCACATTGGACAACAGTACTGGTTGGCGTCGCACTCTGGGGCATACACATGGGTATGACACAGGGGCTTTTGGCTGCCATGGTGGCCAATGTTGCCCCAGCGGATCTGCGCGGTACCGCCTTTGGATTCTTCAATCTGGTCAGTGGCGTGGCATTGCTTTGCGCCAGTGTCATCGCGGGCCTGCTGTGGGACCAACTGGGTGCAGACTTCACCTTCTATGCAGGCGCAGGGTTTAGCATCATTGCACTGCTGGTGTTGTTGCGTAAGAAATGAAGGGCAGTAAGAAACAGATGCTAGATGCTAAAAAAATCAGGGAAGAGCAGAGAAAGCAGATTCTAGATTCTAAAAAACCAGATGCCAGCTACTAAAACCATTCTCATGGTTCCCATGCTCCAGCGTGGGAACCCAAAAAACACCACAAGCCAGACAGCAAAACGCCAACTGTATTCACAAGGAATCTGTTGGCGTTATGTGATATTTAAAACGGTGCTCTAGGCGTTAAAAGGCGCTAGTTTTTGCCCTTGTTACCGTTGCTACCAGAATTACCCTTGTCGTCATTACCCGACTTGTTTCGGTTGCTACCCGGTGCCATAGCAAGGGTGGTGCGTGTTTTCAAAGTTTTGAAATCAGCAGAGCCTGGCTTTATATCGAGCAGTTGCGCGATATAGCCCCAACCTCGGGTCATATTCTTTTTAAAGAGCGCAGCGACATCGTCTGGAGTCTGTTCTGTTCTAGCAGCCATTAAAAAAACCAGATAGGCATCTGCGTAGCTGCCTGTGTCTTCGATCATGGCGATGACGATATCGTCATCCAAGATAAATCGGTCGGACATAAAGGCAACCCAAGGGTCGTCTATATCAATCACGGCACCCAGTTCGATCGGTGTGTCACCAAACAACATCTTGGCATCAACGGAATCTTCGGCCTGTGCAGCAGTGAAGATAGATAACAGTAATAGTGCGCTAAATAGTGGATATTTCATGATACTCCTTCCAAACCATGCAACATTAGCCAATACACTTCTATAACGGCCAAATCGGTTGCATTCATTCTGCTAGCTGTAATGAATTGGAGATTCAGCTCGCGTCATTATGAAACAAACACTGTGGGCAAAATGGATAGCCGGTCACAGTTTTTCATTCTGGGGTTATAGGCAGTAAAAGTGGGTAAGTATACCTGGGGGTCTAGGCGACACAGGTTCTAATCATCCCTGCTATCGCTTTTGCGTCCATTGCCACTTTAACTGTCGCTGTTGCCGACACCGCCTCTATCTCGGCCATGGTCGTCATCAGATTTCTTGTTCCTGCAACCGCTCATTCAGCAGGTGCTGATGCAATAGAAGATGCTACAGTATGGTTCAGATCTGAGAATGCAGATGAATATTACGTCACATTTCAGACATTTATCGACAGAGGGCACTTTTTCAGCCCCAAGTGGCATATTGGGCTGAACTCGGGCGCTCCTTGGGCTGACCAGATATGCCCAGATCCAAAGGAATATGGCTCAGACGCGTTAATATGGCTACAATCCTAACGCAGGGTG
>CAWUUZ010000187.1:0-6795 GCA_963925745.1 uncultured Pseudomonadales bacterium | reverse complement strand
GGTCATGTCAATTTACCGTTATTCTGTATCGTTATCAGTCTGGTCAAGTCCTAACCGGCTACCCCAGCCCAGTTTGGTACGACAAGTCTCATAAAAGTTATATTGAGGAGGGTGCAATAGATGCAAGGTTTGCTGCATCTTGCGAATAATAAGTTCATCGCCTTCTTGGGTATTGATGTGCGATTGCGCGTCACAGCTAACCTGAGGGCTCAAATCGTTGTTGTTGCCAATGCGAATGCAAATTTTGCGGTCGCCATCGACCACCAAGGGTCGACTGGTCAGGGTGTGAGGGAACATGGGCACCAGCACGATCGCATTCAATTTGGGATGCATGATGGGTCCGCCAGCACTGAGGGCATAGGCAGTCGAACCTGTCGGGGTCGATACAATCAAACCGTCAGACCGCTGGCTGTAGACAAACTGGTCATCAATAAGCAGTTCGAACTCCAACATACGGATGGATTGGCCAGGATGCAGCACGACATCATTCAAGGCGATCGCCCTGTCAATCACAGTGCCATTGCGACTGACTTCAACTTCTAGCAGAAAGCGTCTTTCTTCCACATATTTACCAGCAAAAACCTCTTCAAGCCGTATTTCCAAATCTTCAGGCATGATATCGGTTAAGAAGCCCAGACGACCCCGGTTAACACCCAATACAGGCACATTGGCACTGGTCACATCACGCGCAGCGCCTAGCAGCGTTCCGTCGCCACCCACCACGATGATGAGGTCAGATTTGGCGGCCAGTTCAACACGCTCCAAAAAGGTATAGGTCGCAGACAATCCAGATTGCAGTGCAGACTCAACCGCAAAGGCAATGCCCTTCTCCTCCAAGAACCGCGTAAGCCGTTCAAAGGTGTCTCTGGTGCTCTGATTTTCTAGTCGACCAAGGATGCCAACCTGATGAAATTGATACATAGATGCGCTACGCCATAAAAAACCCACAGATCATACCCTATGGTATTGGTTAAAGTCAGACCATGACTCAAAAAATGCGTTTTTTCCAGAAAAATGCACAAAAATAGTTATAGAATTACCCCAAGATAACTGAGGTATTCACCCGATGCAGGAACGTCCCTTACACCTGCCGCCAGAATTGTTGCGGCTGATCAGACAGGTGTTGACTGACCACCCAGCAGGATTGCGTGAAATCGACCTCATAGACATCCTCGCTAAGGACCTACCAGAACTGGTCTCCAGAGAAGGCTTGAGCAATCCGCTCAGCCGGTTTAGAACCCACTTTCTGCTGTTTCACGCACTCTATCAGCTGCGAATCCTGCTGATTGCAGAGCAATTGGGGCATCTGGTGATCGCACCACTGATGATCTGTCTCAAACCCTGGTCAGCCTCTGACAGCCAGAGCATCGACCTACACGACCCCTTAGCAAACTACTATCTCAACTGGGAAAACCTACAGAAGACTGACGACGAACAGGTCACAACCCTGTTAACAGCTTTTTGGAAACGCATGATTGCGCCAGACGACGTGAAACAGGCGCTGCTAACGATGGATCTGCAAGCCAATGCCGACTGGACAGCGATGAAAAAACAGTACCGACAGCTCTGTATGACCCACCACCCAGATCGCGGTGGCACCACAGCTGACTACCAAGCATTGCAGTCTGCCTATCAAACGCT
Source organism: uncultured Pseudomonadales bacterium (assembly GCA_963925745.1). GTDB lineage: Bacteria > Pseudomonadota > Gammaproteobacteria > Pseudomonadales > Natronospirillaceae > CAJXZL01. The sequence continues at coordinate 5,154 of CAWUUZ010000187.1, read as the reverse complement.
TAAACAGCGATACGCGCCCTAAACACCGAATGCCAGGCACAGAAAAATTCAACGCAGTGTCACGTACTGCGAGGTCACTTTTGGCAATCGGTATGGGAAGTAAAACAGGAATGTGGAGAGCGATAACCGCGCTCAGACAGAGCGCGGTTATAAAGCGGTATTACTTGTAGAAGGCGTTTTCTCGAACCGTGTGGTCTGTGACATCACGAACACCACGAATCTGCGGTATACGCTCCATCAAGGTCGCTTCAACACCCTCTTTAAGGGTTAAATCGACGGCAGAACAACCCTGACAGCCACCACCAAACTTCAAGATAGCAACGCTGTCTTCGGTAAATTCTTCCAAAGACACTTCGCCACCATGAGAGGCCAATCCAGGATTGATCTCGGTGTAGAGAATGTATTTGATCTGCTCTTCGATGGGGCTATCGCCCGTCACCCGTGGCATTTTCGCATTAGGCGCCTTAATGGTTAGCTGGCCACCCATCTTTTCTTCTTGAAAATCCACGATGGCTTCGTCGAGGTAATTGACACTCGGCTCATCCAAATAAACAGTGAACTTTTCCAAAACAATCTTTTCATCGTTGTCTTTTTCTTCACCCGGTCGGCAATAGGCCAAACAGGTCTCGGCATAGCGCGTACCAGGCTGGGTGACAAATATCCGTACACCAATGCCTTCGCAATCTTGCTTAACCAATAAATTCGCCAGATAAGTCTGTGCGGCGTCGCTGATTTGAATATTGATATCCATTATGACCCTTGTAGCGTTACTTGATATGGATCCATTCTAGAGCAATTATCAGACATTAGGAATAGCCGACTAATTTAATCAGCTATTATTCTGTCAACAGAGGACTGTCACGAAGTCGGGACAAGACCGAAAGCTGATACTAACAAATTAACCACAGCCTAAGAGTTTCCTAGCACTAGCCACAGCGATCATATCCGTTACAATGTTCGGCCTCAATAGCGCCCGATATGGATTGTCAGATATGAACGATTTATTTACCTTTGCACTGCTGTGCTTTACCTCCTTCTTTACACTGATCAACCCCCTAGGCGTCATGCCCATCTTTATGACACTGACAGGATCTCTGACCCACGAGCAGCGCACCAAGACTGCCAAGAAAGCGGTCGTCGTTGCCTTTTTCACCCTGGTACTCTTCGCCCTATCTGGCCAGCTACTCTTTAATTTCTTTCATATTTCGGTAGACAGTTTTCGCATCGTCGGCGGCGTGATCTTTTTTATTATGGGTATGGACATGCTTCAAGCGCGTCTGGTGCGGGTCAAGGTCAACGAGTCTGAGGTGACTTCCTATGTGAATGACATCAGCATCACACCTCTGGCAATACCGATGATTTGTGGACCCGGTGCGATCACCAACGCCATTGTACTGATGGAAGATGCCACCCAATACGACCAGCAGTTTGTCCTGTTTGGGGTTATGGCACTTGTCATGGTGCTGACCTTGATTATCCTTTTGGCATCCAACCGCATCATTGGTTTCCTTGGTGAAACGGGTAACAGCGTTCTGATGCGTTTGATGGGCCTTATCGTGATGGTCATCGCGGTCGAGTTTTTCTTTGCTGGCTTAAAGCCCATTCTGATCGGCATCCTGTCCGACGTGCCAGCCTAGCGCCAAACTGCCGCATTTAGCGGCAGTATTTCCTCCCATTAGACCCCCATGACACCCTCATCCCCAAAATTTCCCGTGAGCGCCCTTCACCCCTGCCTACGCATTTTTCATGTTGACCAGCCAAATATCGCAATCTATATCAAATATTTTTGATATACTTTCGGCGTTTACCCACATTCGCCCCAGGATTTTGAGAATTCCATGAAGCATACTGAACGCCAACACCGTATTGATCAGCTACATCAAGCCATTGCCCAGCGCATTTTGTTTCTTGATGGAGCCATGGGTTCTTTGATCCAAACACACAATTTGCAAGAAGATGACTACCGTGGCGCGGCTTTTAAGAGCCACAACCGGGACCTCAAGGGCAACAACGATCTCTTGTCGATCACACAGCCCGAACTGATTCAGGCGATTCACACCACCTACTTAGAATCAGGCGCAGACATTGTTGAAACCAATACCTTTAATGCCACTGCGGTGTCACAGTCAGATTATGGCTTAGAAGATCAGGTTTATGCCTTAAATGTCGCTGGGGCTACGTTGGCGCGTAACGCCTGCGATGCAATGACACGAAAGACTCCTGACCGCCCACGTTGGGTTGCTGGTACGCTCGGTCCCACGTCACGCACCCTCTCGATCTCGCCTGACGTCAACGACCCTGCATTCAGAAACATTACCTTTACTGCCTTGGTTGACGACTATCGATTGGCGGTTAAAGGCCTGATTGATGGCGGCTCTGACCTCATCCTCATCGAAACCATTTTTGACACCCTCAATGCAAAAGCAGCGATTTATGCGGTGAAGTCCGTCTTTGATGACGTTGGATTTAGCCTACCGATTATGATTTCAGGCACCATTACTGATGCCTCTGGGCGAACGCTATCGGGTCAAACCACTGAAGCCTTCTTTACCGCGATCCGTCATGCAAACCCCTTCTCTGTGGGCTTAAACTGTGCGCTCGGTGCTCAGGAATTGCGGCCATTCTTGGAGCGGTTGTCAAACGTGGCAGACTGCCCTGTGTCGGTCTATCCCAATGCGGGCCTGCCCAATGAGTTTGGTGAATATGATGAAACAGCGCAGGACATGGCTGAGATCATTGCAGACTTTGCACGCAGCGGATTTTTTAACATCGTTGGCGGTTGCTGTGGTACCACCCCGCAACACATTCGCGCCATGCGCGCAGCGATTGGTGACACCCCACCCCGCGCCATCCCGACACACGAACCTGCGCTGACCCTCAGCGGCTTAGAGCCCTTTCGTGCAGACAAAAACAGCCTCTTTATCAATGTTGGTGAACGCACCAACGTCACAGGCTCAGCACGTTTCAAACGCCTGATTCTAGAAAGCGAATTTGATACCGCTCTAGAGGTCGCACTGGAACAGGTTGAAAACGGCGCTCAGATTATTGATATCAACATGGATGAAGGCATGTTGGACTCCCAGGGCGCCATGTCGCACTTCTGCCGACTGATCGCCTCAGAACCCGATATTGCCCGTGTGCCCATCATGGTCGATTCGTCCAAATGGGACATTATCGAAGCGGGATTACAGTGCATCCAGGGTAAGGCAATCGTCAACTCGATCTCCTTGAAAGAAGGTGAAGCAGCCTTTGCCCACGCCGCGCGACAGTGCATGCGCTATGGTGCAGCCGTGGTTGTCATGGCATTTGATGAAGACGGACAGGCCGATACCCTGGCACGAAAGATTGCGATCTGTGAGCGTTCCTATGCCTATTTGACGGGTATGGGCTTTCCGCCACAGGACATCATTTTTGACCCCAACATATTTGCTGTTGCAACCGGTATAGAAGAACACAACAACTACGCTGTCGACTTTATTGAAGCGACCCGTTATTTACGCGCCAACCTACCCCATGTCTCTATCAGTGGTGGTGTGTCTAACGTGTCATTTTCGTTCCGAGGCAACAACCCAGTACGTGAAGCCATTCATGCGGTGTTCCTCTACCACGCCGTCAAGGCAGGCATGAACATGGGTATCGTTAATGCGGGCCAATTGGTCGGCTATGAAGACATTCCCCTCGCCCTGCGTGAACGGGTTGAAGACGTGGTACTAAACCGCCGTGATGATGCCACCGATCGCCTCCTTGAAATTGCAGACCAGTACCGCGGTGATGGTGTTGAAGTCGTCAAAGAAACAGAAGAATGGCGCGGCTGGCCGGTCAACGACCGCATTAGCCATGCCCTTGTGAAAGGCGTCACCACCTTTATCATCGAGGACACCGAAGAAGCACGCTTGGGTTTTGATCGCCCCATTGAGGTGATTGAAGGCCCCTTGATGGCTGGCATGAACCGTGTTGGCGATTTGTTTGGTGACGGCAAGATGTTTTTGCCTCAGGTGGTGAAATCTGCCCGTGTGATGAAACAGTCAGTGGCACACCTGATCCCCTTTATTGAAGATGAAAAAGACATCAACAGCCGATCCAAGGGCCGCATTTTGATGGCTACGGTGAAGGGTGATGTCCATGACATCGGCAAAAACATTGTCGGTGTGGTTTTGCAATGTAACAACTTTGATGTGATCGACCTGGGCGTCATGGTGTCCGCAGAAACCATTATTCAAAAGGCCCTAGAACACAAGGTCGACATCATTGGACTGAGTGGTTTGATTACCCCATCGCTTGATGAAATGGTGCATGTAGCCAAAGAATTGCAGCGCCAAGGCATCAGCATTCCAGTCATGATTGGCGGTGCGACAACGTCAAAGGCCCACACCGCGGTCAAGATTGAACCCCAGTATCAAAATGATGCCGTGGTCTATGTGACAGACGCGTCACGCGCCGTCTCGGTATCAGCAAAGCTGACCAGCCCAGACGCCAAGGCGGACTTTGTAGCGGAACGCCAAGCCGAATATGTCCAGGTTCGGCTACGCAATCAGAACCGCAAAGCCAAAACCCTAAGACCCTACCAGCAGGCCGTTGAAAACCGCCTGCCCTTCGATTGGACACACTACCAGCCACCGGTTCCCAAGCAGATGGGTGTGCAGGTATTGACCGACTACCCGCTCGAAAAACTGGTGCCCTATATCGATTGGACCCCATTTTTTATGACCTGGGAATTGGCAGGAAAATACCCCCGCATTTTTGACGACGCCGTGATTGGCGAGGCTGCAAAAACGCTGTTTGATGATGCCCAAGCCATGCTGAACGATTTGGTCAACAACAAAAAGCTTCAGGCCAACGCCACCTATGGTTTCTGGCCAGCACAGCGCCAAGACGAAGACGACATTGCTGTCTTTGCCAATGCTGGTGATGGACAATCCCTTGCCGTGCTGCACCATTTGCGCCAGCAAACCGAGTTCCCTGACAACAAACCAAACCTGTCTTTGGCCGACTATATCGCGCCTGCTCAAACGGGACAGCAAGACTATATCGGTGGCTTTGTGGTGACAGCCGGCTTGGGTGCCGATGCCATCGCAACTGCCTTTGAAGCCGAACTCGATGACTACAATTCCATTATGGTTAAGGCGTTAGCAGACCGTTTGGCAGAAGCCTTTG
>CAWUUZ010000186.1:0-5386 GCA_963925745.1 uncultured Pseudomonadales bacterium | reverse complement strand
AAGAGAGCATTTCCATTGCGCGATATTCAAAGTAGCTATCGCTGAGGGCGAACAAGGAAGGGTCAACTCCGAACAACTGTCCAGCGCTACCTGCGGACTATCACCCAAATCTGTCACGTAACTGACTGAGGGGTTAGCCCGAATTCGGTCCATGATGGTGCCAGTCAAAAAGATGGCATTACTGCGGTTGAGTGCTGACAGGTTGTTTTTTAAGCTCACGGCTTGCATACCTGTGATACCAATCAAGCCAATAGCCGTGATCAACACCGCCATCAAAATTTCGATCATGCCCATACCACGTTGTCTATTCATAGTGTTCACCGTATATAGGCCGAGCCAGAGAGTGGCATGTGCACAGTCACCGTATGCCCCTTTCCGTTTGACAGGGTAATGACTTCGTTAGCGGGTAAATTCAAAACACCTCTGGGGTTAAATTCCAGTGCGGTTGCAGCGTTTGCAAATACCATTGTATAGCCTGTTGGGTAGGGATCTGATTGTCGAATGACGTCACCAAAAGGCGCGCTGTCACTGTCAACTTCCATGACCCGCCAGCCTGAATTCCAGTCGGCTGCAACGACAGGCGTACTGGGTACTCGTGGTAAAACGGCAACATCGATACGACGTGAAATCGCTTCAGACCGTGCTAACGCAGTGGCACCTACGATGCCACGCACCTCACCGCTCAGCCGATTACGTTGCACAAATGTGGTCATTGATGGCATTGCCATGGACACAATTAAAACCATGATCGACACGGTAAACATCAATTCAAGAATGGTAAAGCCAGATTGGCTGCGTTTCATTGCTGGTCCTCTTTTATCACAGAGTCATCATAGTTGAGGAAATAGGGCTAAGGCGTGTTGTCATTCTAAACGGCATTGACCTGCCGATAAGTGGCCTGTATCAAGCCTTTTGGTAAGAAAAGTGTGACGGAGTGCCGCATCCGTTGCGACATTGTCCGTTTTTGTGGCAAGTCTAAAAACCGAGGCCTACCTGTAAGGCAGACACTATATGGATTCTAAACGCAGTTCTTTGGGCAAGCTAAAGGTAATGTTTTCAGGAATGCCGTCGATGTCTCTAACGGTCGCATCGCCCTGTTTCTTCAACCAATTGACCACCTCTGTCACCAAGACTTCGGGTGCTGACGCGCCTGCAGTGACACCAATGTCATATTTGCCGTCGAGCCATGCCGATTGAATCTGGCTTGCATCGTCGATGAGGTAGGCTTCACATCCCATGCGTTCTGCAAGTTCACACAGACGATTGGAGTTCGAGCTGTTGGGAGAACCCACTACCAGAACCAAATCACAGCGATCTGCAAGCGCCTTAACCGCATCCTGCCGGTTTTGGGTGGCATAGCAAATGTCGTTTTTCTTGGGGCCCTGGATATCGGGAAAACGTGCGCGCAGGGCGTCTATCACCCTGCTGGTGTCATCCATCGACAGGGTGGTTTGGGTCACATAGGCCAGTGGTCGCTGAGAGTGAATGACCAGCGTGGCAACATCCTGTTCCGACTCAATGAGGTAGATATGTCCCCCTTCGGTCGCCTCAAACTGCCCCATGGTACCCTCGACTTCAGGGTGTCCCTTGTGGCCAATCAAAATGCAGTTAAAGCCTTCTAGGCTATAACGCGCTACTTCCAAATGCACCTTGGTCACCAGTGGACAGGTTGCATCAAAGACCTTGAGTCCACGGTTTTTTGCTTCGTCACGCACCGATTTTGCAACACCGTGCGCGCTAAAAATAACACGGTTGTCATCTGGGACTGCATCTAACTCATCCACAAAAACCGCACCCCGTTGGCGCAAGCCATCGACGACAAATTTGTTGTGTACCACTTCGTGACGCACATAGAGGGGAGCGCCAAAGATGTCTAGGGCGCGATTGACAATATCGATGGCACGATCGACACCGGCACAGAATCCACGCGGGTTGGCCAACCAAATATTCATGCTGCATCTCCCGCAGGGGCCACGTCCAGTATCTTAACGACAAAGGTCAGGGTTCTGCCTGCCAAGGGGTGGTTAAAATCCACCGTCACCAGGTCAGGGGCAACGGTTGCAATGACACCCGGCAGGTCGGTGTTGGCTGCGTCTTGAAAGGTCATGACCAAGCCCGGGTGCAGATCGACATCGGCATCAAACTGATCGGGTTTAAAGCGCTGGATATTGGCTGGATTGGGCATACCAAAACCCTGCTCTGGCAATATCGTGAGACTGGCCTCTTGCCCAGCCGTCATGCCAAACAGGGCCTGTTCAAAACCGGGCAACAGGTTGCCATCACCCACCACAAAGGTAGCAGGCTTTCGGTCAAAATTGCTGTCTATCTCAGTGCCGTCATCGAGTTTGATGGCAAAGTGCAGGGTCACACGACTGTCTGCGGCAATGGTATTAAGGTCAGTCATGGTTTTGCGGTATCCGTTTCTGGGTTTAAAAAGGCGTCTAAAATGAGGAGCACTGCACCAATGGAAATGGCGCTGTCTGCCACGTTAAAGGCAGGAAAATACCAATCATGCCAATGAACCTGAATGAAGTCGACAACATAGCCCAGGGTGACACGGTCGATCAGATTGCCAATCGCACCAGCCAATACAGAAGACAGCGCGATGGCCAATAGGGTTTGGTTGGGCTTTAAACGCGACACCCAAATCACCAACACCACACTGACAACCAAGGCTAGCCCTGAAAAGGCCCAACGCTGCCAACCGCCTGCATCATGCAAGAAGCTAAAGGCGGCACCACTATTGTGTGCCAGGGTCAGATTAAAAATGGGCAGCACTTCAAGGCGCTCACCCAGCCAAAAATGACTGGATATCCACTGTTTGCTCACCACATCCAACAGAATCAGCAGCGCAGCCATCCAAAGCCACATCACGGGACGCCTTGCTGTCTTGGTCTGGGTCATCTCAGTATCCCTTTACGCGAACTGGCGGTCTTCACCCGCTTCACCAAGGTTGTCGACACAACGGTCGCACAGCTCAGGATGTTCAGGGTTGCTACCGATTTCTTCACGGTGGTGATAACAGCGCACGCACTTAACATGGCCCGTTGCAGACACACCGATCTTTAAGCCTTCAAGGTCACTGGCACGCGCCTGATCGTCTGCATCAGACAGCGGCATAACACGGGCTTCAGAGGTAATGGTGACAAAGCGGAACTCGTTGCCTAGCTGACCGAGCAGGTCAAACAGCGGTGCGTCACAATAGAGGCTGACTGCGGCCTGCAAACTGCCACCGACCCGGCCTTCACTGCGCGCCAACTCCAGTTCTTTGTTGACTGCGGTTTTTACCGACATCAGGGTACGCCAATAGGCATCACCCATCTGGCTGTCTTCGCTAACACCATTGATAGCTTCATAGTAGGTTGCTAAGAACACCGACTGAGAACGCTCGCCTGGCAGATACTGCCACAGTTCGTCTGCTGTAAAGCTCAGGATCGGTGCGATCCAACGTACCAAGGCTTCAGCAATGTGGTACATGGCCGTTTGGCAGCTGCGACGCGCGCGGCTGTTGGTCGGCGTGGTGTACTGGCGGTCTTTGATGATATCGAGATAGAAACCACCCAATTCAACCACACAGAAGTTATGTACCTTCTGATAGACGTTGAGGAACTGGTAGTTCTCATAGGCCGATTGAATCTCGGTTTGTAACTGGGCTGCGCGACGGATGATCCAACGGTCTAGGCTCAACAAATCTTTTTCAGCGACCGCGTCAGTTGCCGGTGTAAAACCATTGAGGTTGGACACCAAAAAGCGCGAGGTGTTACGAATACGGCGGTATGAATCCGCAGTACGGTTGAGAATTTCATCAGAAACGGTCATGTCACCGCTGTAATCGGTCGCAGCAACCCAGAGACGCAATACGTCTGCACCCAATTTGTTCATCACTTCCTGAGGTGACACCACGTTGCCCAAGGATTTGGACATCTTGTGGCCCTTACCATCGACAGCAAAACCGTGGGTTAACACCTGCTTGTAGGGTGCTGTGCCATTCATGGCAACTGCGGTCTTGAGCGATGATTGGAACCAACCACGGTGCTGGTCTGAACCTTCCAAATACAGGTCGGCTGGGTATTGGCCCAACTCTTCACGTTTGGACAGAACAGAGGCATGGGTTACACCTGAGTCAAACCAAACGTCGAGGGTGTCTGTGACCTTTTTATAGTCATCAGCATCTGCACCCAACAGGGTTTCAGGCTTGAGCTGCCACCAGGCATCCATACCAGTAACTTCGACCAACTTCGCCACTTCTTCAGTGAGACGTTGGGTGTCGGGATGCAGTTCACCCGTGGTCTTGTGTATAAAGAATGCAATGGGAACGCCCCAGGTGCGCTGACGGCTGATACACCAATCAGGGCTCTGGGCGACCATGGCTTCAATGCGGTTTTGTCCCCAAGCAGGCACCCAACGCACACCTTTGATCGCTTCTAGTGCCTTTTCTTTAAGACCCAATTTGTCCATCGAAATAAACCACTGCGGCGTGGCACGGTAGATCAAAGGTGTCTTGGTGCGCCAGCAATGGGCATAGCTGTGGGTGAGTTTGCCTTGGCTCAGCAGGTTGTCATGCTGCTCCAACACCTCAACCACATGGGCATCTACCTTGTAGACATGCTCGCCCGCAAAAAGTGGCATGTGTTCATGGTAGACACCGCCGTCGTTGAGCGGATTGATGGTTTCGATGCCATATTTCTGGCAGACCACAAAGTCTTCCATACCATGGTCTGGCGCGGTGTGAACCACACCGGTACCGGCTTCTAGCGTCACATGGTCGCCCAACAAAACAGGCACCTGACGGTCGTAGAAGGGGTGCTGGTAAAGCTGGTGTTCTAGGGCTTCACCCTGAGCAGAACCCAAGACCGCGTTGATGGTGCCGCCCATACGCGCGACAGCCGACTCGGCCAAATCTGCAGCAATGACAATCAAACGGCGTTTGTCAGCAACGCTGATGTCTAACAGCTGGTATTCAATCTCTGCACCGATCGACAGCGCCAAAGACGATGGTAATGTCCAGGGTGTGGTTGTCCAGATCACCATCGCAGGGGTTAATGCGCTGGTCGCACCAAAGGCAGCCAAAACCGCAGCAGCATCAACCGCTGGATAGGCCACATCAACCTGCGTAGAGACTTTGTCATGGTATTCCACTTCAGCTTCGGCCAAGGCAGAACCACCCACCACACTCCAATACACCGGCTTAAAGCCCTGCACCAGATGACCACTGGCTGCGATCTTACCCAGAGCACGGATAATGTCAGCTTCGGTCTGAGGTTCCATGGTGAGGTACGGCTTGTCCCAGGTACCAAAGATACCCAAACGGATAAAGCCGGCCTTTTGACCTTCAATTTGTTTGGTGGCGTATTCACGGCATTTTTGACGGAAGGTTTCAAAATCG
>CAWUUZ010000185.1:0-3459 GCA_963925745.1 uncultured Pseudomonadales bacterium | reverse complement strand
GGTAAAGAAAGGTTCAAAAACCCGCTTTTTCACATCAGCATCCATACCAATGCCATTGTCCTCGACCTGGATGTGACAGAACTGCTTGTCGTACTGGACCCTGACCTGTAACCGCCCATTAAAGCCCGCAGTCGCCTGCTTAGCGCGGTGTTCTATCGCTTGAGCACCGTTCTTCATCAGGTTGATAATCACCTGTTCAATCTCTTGCTTCACACAGTTTACGCGCTCGGTTGATTCTTCAATATTCTTGATAACCTCCAGCGTGGATCCAGCCTCTCCCAGTTTCAGAAACTGCTCACTGCTGACAATTTCAATTGCCTGGGTCACGAGGTCGCTGACAGACTCTGGCATAAGGTTGCGATCGGTTTGTCGGCTAAATTGCAGCATGTTGGTGACAATATGGGCTGCCCGCTGGCCAGCATTCCGTATGTTGGAGAGAAAATGGCGGATGCGACGTTGCTCTAAATACCGGTTCATATCGGCGAGGTTGATGTTTAATTCCTCAGCCGCCTCTTGGTTTTGCGGCATATCGGGCGATAGCCGACGCTCAATGTTTTGAACCCCTTGGATAATGGCACTTAGCGGGTTGTTGATTTCATGTGCCATACCCGCTGCAAGACCACCCACAGACATCATTTTTTCGGTCTGCACAATCACTTCTTCCAGTTTGTATTTCTCAGTCACATCGTCTATCCGAATCACCACACCGCGGCTGTTGGTTTGGTCTAGGGGATAGATAATCAATTCCAGCAGATAGTCTTTACCAAAGTGGTCGCAATACGCGACTTTTTCAATGTGGTGGTATTCCTGCTCGATCAAGGCTCTTCGAATGTCTTTGGAGTATTCCTCCAGCCTTGGAAAGGCTTCTTCTAGGCTGTAGCCCAATGCGGCCTCTAAGGGTGTGCCACTGAGTTGGGTTGCTTTGCTGTTCCAAAGGGTGACAAAAAAATGTTCATCCAATGCAATGAGCGCCGATGGCATCGAGTTAATAATGGAGTTGAGGTAGTTTTGAAAGTCGGTGAGTTTTGTTTCGATCTTGGCCCGAACATGTACTTCAAATTCCAAACGCTTGTTGGCAGCACGGGTTTCTTTGTTGCGCTCCTGAGCCTCTTGGCTGGCCAGATCGGCTTTGTCCTTTTCCAATTGCAGTTCTTGGTCGCGTGCTTCAATCCTATTTAACATCTCATTAAAACGGTCTACAAGATTGCCGATTTCATCGTCATTGAATTTTTGCGCCCGCACCTTGAAGTCTTCATTGGACGTGACCAGAACCGCAATTTTTATCAGATGTTCAATGGGGTTGGTCATGCTGTAACGAACGATTTTTGCGCTAAAGATCGTCAACATGCCAGCGCCAATAAGTATCAATATGATTGAGAGACCCGCGCCCAAATAGACATCGGCCTTGTACCAGCGGTCGCGAACGATATAGAGGTTAATAGGCGGTTCTGTGGTTCTAATTTCCAGCACAGTGGCTTGATCAAAGGGAAAGTTGTCGGCAGTCGCCAAAAGGTAGGCGCTACCCTCTTTTACAAAGCCTGATACCAACTTTCCTGAAATGCTGAGGCTCGCAGAGGATACCTCCGGAATCGCCTTTAGCCAGTCCAACGCCCGTGCTGATTCAGAAGGGAAGGCACGGATTGAAGAAACAATATTGGGATTGCTGTAATAGAGTTCGATTGCGGTAATGGTCGCCTGGGTGTGGGATTTGCTGGTGAGGTTGATGACCAATGCCAAGATAACGCTGAGCGATATGACACTCATCACGACCATGATGCCAAGGTGCAACGTAAACAATTTGCGTTTTATGGGAAGATCGGCAAACCATTTTTGGAACATAGCGCTTTGCGCTCCTCGTCAGCAATATAAAGCAGTTAACGTGATTAAAATAAGGGCCTGTCGTTGGGTTGCAATCAGACTGGGAGTGCCCCAGATGCGCCCTAAATGATGCATGACCCATCTTGGCAGAACCGTCTAATCTTGTCGATAAACCTGTGGTAATCCTCGGCTGTCAATTTGCATCGGGTGTCTTTAGACCGCCAACCAATTCAGACAACAGACTTTTATGTGTGGGACATGCAACACCGAGACTGGCTGCCAGTGCGACGATATAACCCGTGATAAAGGGGAGTTCGTTCGGCCGCCCCTGCATGAGGTCCTGAACCGTCGAGGACCAATTTGATGCGGTGCGCTGTGCAACCTCCAGAGCAACGGCCTCGGACCCAAGATCGGGAACCTCGGCTGCTAACGCCAGGCGGTCGAGTTCCTGAGCCAACAGCGTCATCAAGGGTCTTGCCTCAGCGTGTGTTATAAGGTCGCCATTTTGGCAGCGAAACTTGGCGGCCAAAGGGTTTATTAGGGCGTTAACGGCCAGTTTTCGCCACAGGACAGTGTTGATGTCGTCATTCCAATAAAAGCAGGAAGGGAAATCCTGTGGGGCTGATTTGTGTTCAGGCTGCCCGATGTCAATGCTGCCCCATCCAGTATGGACAAGGCGGGCGCCACCATCAAAATACGCACCATGGGTGTTAGCACCCCACAGTACCCGTTCGGGCTGTTTGTCGTATGCGGACTGCTGTGGTCCCATGCCATTGTTGAGAAACAGTACCTTGCTCTGGGCCACCAAAACCCTGTCCAGTTGGTTAAATGCACCCAAGGCATCACCTGCCTTGGTACAGATAACGGCAAAGGCCACACTGTCAGGCAGGATACGAGACCAGTCGGTGAGGGGTATCTGGAAAGGGGTTGCTGCGCCAGATGGCGATAGCCTGTCAAAACTGCGGTGCGTTGCATTGCCCGCATCACGGGTGACCAACAGCGGCTGGTGGCCAGATTCCTGAATGAGGGTTGCCACCAGTAAGCCGACGGGACCAGCACCGATAATATGTACCTGCATGTTGCTCTGTTCCTTACCCATTGCCGTTCGGGTGTCTGCGATAAAGGTAGTCCGGTCAATGCTGCTGTCCTGTACTTGCAGCCCTGCTGTGGTGTTTTACTCTATCATGACTTTTGCCGAATAATTGAGGCAGTTTTGTGTGGAACAGGTAAAATGACCGCAATTCACCCCATTTAAAGCACAAAGCCCGTGTTTTGACTCTACAACCATGACAAGGAGACAGTAGAAATGCCCAGTTTTGATGTGGTATCAGAAATAGACAAACATGAATTGACCAATGCCGTCGACCAAGCGAGCCGCGTTGTTGATACCCGGTTTGATTTCAAAGGCGCCAATGCCCAGTTTACGTTAAATGAAAAAGACATCGAAGCCAGTGCTGGCGCCGACTTTCAAGTACGTCAGATGATGGACATTCTCGAGGCTGCCTTGGTAAAACGCAGCATTGATATCCGCTGTTTGGATTGGCAGGACGTGGTTGAAACGGGTCAAACTGCCAAGGCAACCGCCGTCATTCGCCAAGGTATTGAATCTGATCCGGCGAAAAAACTCGTCAAGATGATCAA
>CAWUUZ010000184.1:0-7024 GCA_963925745.1 uncultured Pseudomonadales bacterium | reverse complement strand
AAAGGCCCACAAGCAGAGAACATCGTTCCTTTATAAGGAGCACTTTCTAAGCTGTTTAACAGCCTAGTACTGAAGGGCGAGATCGCAAGATCTGGCCCTTTTTGCATTTTTGGCTTTTCATTTTGAAAAATTATCCCACAGATTTCTCCTTAACGGCTGTCGGTTTACTTGGATTGCGTTTGCTTGTAGCGATCCGGCGCCACTAATCTAGGGCAAGATAAAGCACGCGAAATGTGGTAACATAGCGTTCGCACATAACAATGGGAACCAGGGTCATGGCCGCAAAACCTAAAAAAGCTGCATCGCACGAAACACACCAAACGATTGAAGACCAAACCGCTGCCTTTCTAGAAAGTGGTGGTGCTATTCAGGAAGTTGCTCGCGGTGTTACAGGTCAACAGAAGTTGGCTGGACCCCGTCAAATCGTTCTTGGCAAGCCGTCCGAAGCCAAAGCGGTTTAACTGTACCTCATGGTTATTCCCACCAATGCACCTGATAGGCTCCTGGTTGATATACCCAGTCGATATACCTAGTCGCTGTCAGGATCGCAGTTGGTGAACGTCTTTTTTTAAATCCTCCTGCTTTTCAGACCCATAAACACACGCTCCCTCGGTTTTTAGTGCCCAATAGTCAGTCAACTTCTATCTCCCGATATTTTATCGCTAACGCAAGGCTGCCTTTGGTGTGTGACAAATAAGCACATCCCTTGTTCATCTCGCACCGTCATTGACCCAAAAAGTGAAGTCTGTGTACACTGAGTTCGCGCAGTCTTCAGCCCGTTGATCGCGTAGGGACACACCTTTAATACGCATCAGCACTGCTGGGGTTGAACAACATGAGCGCATTTTTCCACTTGTCACGCATTACCACAGGGTTTGTTGCCATTCTGGTAGGCTATACCAGCTCAGCTGTCATTATTTTTCAGGCAGCCACCACTGCAGGTGCTTCCTCTGCGGAGGTAAGCTCTTGGCTTTGGGCGCTCGGTATTGGCATGGGTGTGTCTACCATTGGTCTGTCTCTCTATTACAGGCAGCCGGTACTGACAGCCTGGTCAACACCGGGCGCGGCGTTAATGGTTTCCAGTCTGTCAGGCGTGTCTCTTCCTGATGCCATCGGAGCCTTTCTGCTTTGCTCCTTTTTGTTAACCCTAACCGGTGTGATGGGGTGGTTTGACGCCATAATGAAACGAATTCCGCCCTCGCTTGCGGGTGCCATGTTGGCGGGTGTGCTACTCCAATTTGGATTGAACCTCTTTGGCACCCTAGATGCGTTTCCGCTGTTAGTCGGTCTCATGCTCGGCAGTTATCTGCTGCTAAGGAGACGCCAACCCCGGTATGTCATTCCGGTCACACTGCTTGTGGGCTTGGCGATTGCGTATTTTCAAGGGTTGTTGCATGTCGACATGGTGCACCTCGACATGGCCAAACCGATCCTGACGCTGCCCACCTTTAACCTATCGGTACTCATGGGGGTAGGAATACCGCTGTTTTTGGTCACCATGGCGTCGCAGAACGTTCCTGGTATCGCTGTGTTGCGTGCAAATGGTTACGACACCCCAGTATCACCTATAATTGGCTGGACAGGCGTCACAGGGCTGGTGTTGGCGCCCTTTGGTGGTTTTGCATTTAACCTTGCGGCAATAACGGCAGCCATCTGTATGGGAAAAGAAGCAGATCCAGATCCTGCTAAACGATATATCGCCTCTGTGTGGGCGGGTATCTTCTACCTCATGACAGGATTGTTTGGTGCGACAGTGGCATCGTTATTTGCTGCCTTTCCAGCGGCACTGGTGATGGCTATAGCAGGGCTGGCCCTGCTCGGTACCATTGGTAATAGTTTGGCAGGGGCCTTGTCAGAACCAGCAGGGCGTGATGCCGCATTGGTTACCTTTTTGGTCACAGCGTCAGGGCTGACACTGGGCGGAATTGGCAGTGCTTTCTGGGGATTGGTGCTTGGTTTGATCGCCTATCATGGTCATAAGAGCGAATAATCAACTTGAATAAAGAGCCATAACCAACTGAAATATAGTGGTTTTTATGCTCTATGTGCGAAACCACATGAGACAGATTAGGGCTGTGGTGTCTTGTTGATAACCAAGAGGATGCTGCCCACAGTGACGCCAAATTTGGTGAGCCTAGATTCGTTGATTAACGTCTCCCCATTGGTTAAATACATTCGATCTATGACAGCGATATCCATCGAATTGCCCCGAAAGGGGATTTCCAATGCATAGTTCATAAACAGGGTATTGCCTGCAATGCGCATTTCAGCCGGCTTCTTGACGTCACCCGCTGATGCCCAATAGACACCGTTTTCATCAGGCGTCATCACCCAGATACGTTGTTGGGTTTCACCGTCATCATAGGTGAAGTTTTCGGTTAACGTACCGCGACCGTTTTGGTCCCACAGCCCGTTCATATCGACATTAAAGTACCGCGTCACCTTTCCCAACCGGTTCTTGATAACACCGTGTGCCGAGAGGTCTCCGGTAAAATATTCTGCGATGTCGAGTACAGGGCTGTTGGTTGCATAGTCCTCAATTTTCACATTGCTACAGGCCGTTAATAGCATTAACAGGGCCGTCAATGTCGCCAGAGTGAAGCCGCGGACTGATTTTAGGGGAAGGTGGCTCATGTCAGGATGCTCTTAGTGTGAATGGGTTTATGACTAGGTTTGTGACTAGGTTTATGAACAGGTTTATGACTAGGTTTGTGAATAGGGTAGTCAAAGGTTGATACGAAACACTTGGCGAGATGGTTCACTGGTTCGGAATTATCTCGTTGCCACGGGCTTGACGCTGAAATCGGGGATCTGTGGCCACGTTCAGCGCCACAGGCAACAGTGTCGCCCACAAAAGGCCTTCGACAGCGAGAAAACGCCATAGTGGGACGTTTATTGTGGCGCCAGAGAGGAGTGCACCGGAATAGTAGCTCAGTGGTGCTAGAAAGAGCCCACAGGCGACCGACAGCAGCGGATACCGGGCTAATGCAAAGAAACTGTGGTGGAGGGTCATTGAAAACGCCACCCAAAGGATCGCCAACCAGAGCGGGATGTGGCCGATAAAGTGAACTGTGCTGTCGGGCTGCGATGTTGCATAGGTAATCAAATTGAGCGATGCGATGGTGCTATCTGCAAGGATGCCAAGCGTGGCCAGCACTGCTACAAAAACCCATTCGTTGTTAGAGCTTATGGCAGTCCTGTGGTGCAGGATGACAAAAACCACCATACCCATGACCGCAAGCAACTCACTGCTGGTGACACACAGCAGCCAAACAACATGAAACAACAGGCCATTTAGCCACAGACGCCAAGGCTTGCCCTGTAATGGGTTAAATCTCATCGCATTGTCCTCCTATCGGCAAAGTCGTGTCGCGGTGCGGTTGTCTCTTTTCATCTGTATCAGATCGCGCGGATGTGCCCCAGAACGCTCAGTACTGTTCACCTATTAGATACCTGTTCAGCGGACTGGGCCGACATTGAGGGCGCGCAAAAACCCTGTAAACACCCTGTATCTCAAGGAAACGCAGGGTGTTCTGGGACGTTGTCAGGTTTGTGCGCTAGTTGGGGCCTTTCCGATACAGGGGTTTGGCAAACACAAAGTGGGCTGTTCCGATGGTGCGTTCACGAAAACCTGCTTCGCAATAGCACAGATAGAATTCCCACATTCGGCAGAATGCTGCATCAAAGCCTAAGGACTGTACGGCATCGATACGCTCAAAAAAGGCTTCGCGCCAGCGTTTTAGGGTTTCGGCGTAATGGTGGGTTATGTTTTCATAGTCGATGATTTGCATATCGGTAACCCGCGCAACGCAGTCTGCAATCACGGCATGAGAGGGCAGACAGCCACCGGGGAATATATAGCGTTGAATAAAGTCTACCGAGTTTTTTGCCCCTTGGTATCTCTGGTCCGCAATGGTTATTGCCTGAATCATCATCAGGCCGTCAGGCTTGAGCAAAGACTGACATTTTTCAAAATACTGGTCGTAATAGGCGTGGCCGACGGCCTCTATCATTTCAACAGAGACGAGCTTGCTAAATTGCCCTGTGAGCAAACGGTAGTCCTGCTTTAGCACCGTAATCTGATCCGTTAGACCCAGGTGCTGAACCCTGTCTCTTGTGTAGGCAAATTGCTGTTCAGAGATGGTTGTGGTGGTTACGTGGCAACCATAGTGCTGCGCGGCATGAATAGCGAGCCCACCCCAGCCAGTACCAATTTCAATCAGGGTATCGCTAGGCTTGAGTGCCAGTCGCTTACAAATAATATCGAGTTTGTTGACCGATGCCTCATGGAGACTCGCGTTTTCATGGGGGAATATGGCTGACGAATACATCATGGTTTCGTCGAGCATCAGCTGAAAAAAGCCGTTACTGAGATCATAATGGGCAGAGATGTTTTTTTGCGATCCCTTGACTGAGTTGGCGCGGTTAATATGGTGAAGCAGGCTGCCAATGCGATCAGTCCAGGAACGTTTGTTGTCCATTGTCGACACTGTTGTCAGGTTCAGCGCCATCACCCGAATCACAGACACCAGATCGGGGGAGTACCATTTGCCCTGCATATAGGCTTCACCCGCGCCAACCGTGCTACTTCTCAGCAGGTCTCTGTAGACCGATGGGTCAACAATGACAATCTTTCCTATGATGGGAGATTGTGCGAGGGGCTCGCCAAAGTGGTGGGATTTGCCACCCTCTTCAAGAATCAAATGACCCTGGGTGATGCCACTAAGGATCTTAAGGATGCCCACCTTTGAGAGCCGATCGCGAATCCCTAGTGTGGCTCTGGGCTGCGTATCAACCTCGGCTGACATTTTATCCTGACTGACAGATACCTGTCCCATTGTATAATCTCCTGATCATTTCGATCTTGTCTGTGGCAGTTCGTATTTACCGCTTTGCAGCAGAGTGACCATAAAATGGCACACCCTTTGCCCAAAGCTTCAGCGCTTGCCAATATATGGTGACCACAACAACTAAGGTCATTAAGGGATATCGAATCATGATGTACCGCATCGCACCCGGGGTTAGTGCTTCCCGTTTCAACCTCAGTGACGCAGAAAACATTTTCGTCATGAGGTTTTCAACGGGTTGTTCACTGTCAAAGAGCAGATGTACATCGTCTGCTGGCGTATTGGCCGTGAGACGGTAATTCATATCCATCGGGTAAAACGGCGAAACATGGAAAGATTTGTTGAAATTGATACGTTGAAGGTCTGATAACGGATCACATTTCAAGACATAGTCATAGCGTTCGCCCCAAGGCGTGTTACTGACATCCACCAGAACAGCGGTCAGCCGGTCCTGGCTGTCGAAACAGTAATAAACCGTGATGGGGTTAAAGACAAAACCCCAATAGCGCAAATGACTCAACATTCTCACAGCACCGGTTACCGTGACGCCTAGAACCTCATGCACCCGCTGTTTTACCGCAGTTGCGAGATCAACACCGGGGTCACCGTAGTAATCAGATCGTCTAAAAGCCACAGGTGCCCATCGCTTTGTGGACAGGAACAGGCTATTGGCAAACAAAGGCTCGATCTCACTCAAATCGAGATACAGCATAAACAAACGCGTTGTAAAACCGTGCACCTTGGGGTGAAAACGGTGGTGTCCTACCTTTCCAACATAGATACCGCTATGAAGGGCTACTGTGTCAGTGGCGGTGATGTCTGGTTTCATGGCCGCTTACCCAGCTGTGCTGCCACCCTCAGGCCGCTTGCGCAGCCATCTTCGTGAAATCCGTTGCTCCAGTAGGCACCGCAATAGGATGTGTTATGAACGCCACTAATCTCATGCCACCGTTGTTGGGCTTTAAAACCTGCAACAGAAAACTGGGGGTGCGCGTAGGTATATCTGCCAAACACGGCATTGGGATTGATCAAGTGGTCGGCATTGAGCGTCACCAAAAATGGCTTTTCAGTCTGTAGGTTTTGCAAAATATTCATATTGTAGGTCAGGATCGGTGGCTGATTTTTCTCGGTATTTAACCGGTAATTCCAGCTAGACCAGGCACGCTTTTTGTGTGGCAACAGGCTGATATCGTTGTGCAAAGTAACCTGGTTATCTTGATACCCAATGGCACCCAGCACCTCCTTTTCGGTGAGCGTTGGCGTTTCTAACAGGGCCAAGGCTTGATCACTGTGGCAGGCAAATACCACATGGTCATAGTCCAGCGAGGATGCGTCATCAAAATGCAATGTGACGTGTTGGCTGTGTCGAACCACCTTTGAAATACGGCTGTTTACACTGATGCGGTCTGAAAATCCGGCGGTCAGTGGCTCAAGATAGCTAGAGGAGCCACCTGACAGCACACGCCACTGAGGCCTGTCCTTGATCGCCAACAGACCATGGTGCTTAAAGAAGGTGATAAAAAAGCGTGCAGGAAAGGCGAGGGTATCGTCCAGGGTTGCTGACCAGATGGCGCTGCCCATGGGAAGCAGATACTGATTAATAAAACGTTTAGAAAATTTAGCCTGACTCAGGTAGTCACCCAGCGTGACATCCGCTGACATCTGGTCATTCGCGCTATCGATAAGCGCCATGTTATTAAAGCGAATGATATCAGCCAGCATGCCCCAATAGCCGATATTGAGTATGTTTCGGCGTTGCGCAAATAGGGTGTTGACGTTGCTGCCGCCATATTCAAAGTGTGTGGTCGGGCAGGTAACACTGAAGCTCATTTCTGAGGGCTGGGTTGTAACGTTGAGCTGCTTTAACAATCCAATGAACTCGGGGTAGGTTCGGTCGTTGTAGACAATAAAACCGGTGTCGATGTGATGGGTTTTACCCTCTGTTGTCACCGCGACAGTGGCCGTATGTCCACCGATTCTCGATGCAGATTCATAGACCTGAATATCATGGGATTCATACAGTTTGTAGGCGCAGCTCAAGCCGGATATGCCCGATCCAATAATGGCGATTCTCATACAGCAGCCTCATCTTTTTCACGGTGGACGCCATTGCGGGTAAAAAGCCAATCCCAGGTTCTTGGAAAAAAACTGGCCAGAATTAAGGTCCAGGCAAGCCG
>CAWUUZ010000183.1:0-4606 GCA_963925745.1 uncultured Pseudomonadales bacterium | reverse complement strand
GAACTCGGCTTACCACCAGTTGAGCAGTATGCCCAATCCTATCGGTCACAATTGAGTGAGAGTGCAACCAGTACAAAATATGGCATTTGGCACAGAGAACAAAGCCGCTTTATTTATATTTCCTCGGCAAAGAAAGATGGCACGCTTGGCGCTGTCAGCATGGTTGTTGTTGATGGAGATGGCAGTCCAACCCAACGGCTACAGGCAGCATCTGGCGAATTCTCAGGTACTGGCTGGTTGTTGAAGGATGTCAGTACCACCTATTTTGAACCGAACCAATTGCGGTATGAATATGCTGAAGTCCTTTTTTGGGCTACCGACATGACACCCAAACGGTTGCTCGATTTGAGCAGTACACCGAGTAAAATGGGGTTGATTGAACTCATCCGTTATCAAAAGTACCTGCGTTTGCAGGGTATCAATACCGACAGTTACCAACTGGCATTGTGGAATAAATTACTGATGCCGGTGATGGCCCTAAGTTTGGTGTTGGTGGCAGTGAGTTTTATTTTTGGGCCTTTGCGCGCAGTCGCTACAGGAACCCGTGTATTTATAGGGGTGATGGTGGGGCTTTTGATAAAAGTCAGCCAGAATATTTTGGGACCTGCGAGTTTGATCTTTGGTTTCCAACCGAGTGTTGCGGCCCTTGCGCCTGTGGTAATAACAACACTCTTGGGATTGTTCTTATTGAGTCGTGTTTTTTAGTCCCTAGGTAAATCACAAGGGACTATTTTTTTGGGTAATACCGAATGTGGGTGCCACTGACGAGATCGTGAAACGTACGTTTGTTTGGCTGAATAATGCTGTAAAAAAAGCCCAGAAAAAACGCCGCTGCAGACAGAATGGCTGTTATAAAACGCAAGACCACCTGCTTCACTGAAATGGTTTGGTTGGGATTGTCAGATACCAATAGCAGCCGCCAGGCTTTCATCCCAATGGTTTGACCACCAAAGATCCAAGACAGGGCATAATACAGAAAAGCGGTACTAACTAAGAAAAAGGGGAAAAACACCTCGTTGGCCCCGATACTGTCCAGACCTGTAAAATATTTATGAACAGGCAATACGGCAAATCCGACTACCATAAATAAGCCAAAAATCAGGATGATCAGATCGTAGAAAATCGCGGCAAATAGGCGTGCTAAAGAGGCTGTCTTATGGGTGGTTGTCATTGTTGGAATCCAGAATTGTGTCGCACAGGGCGTTAAAGTCTAATAGAAACAATCTGTCACATTAGCGTAAACTAATATAGAATCAAGCCCATTAGATGATTCGAGCCATTAAATTATAACAGGATAGCCATATTGTGGACATTAAATCAGATATTGCATTTGACCGGTTACAGAGCAGTGCATGGGAAGCGGCGGCATTATTAAAGGCGCTTAGCAATGAGTGCCGTTTGATTATACTGTGCCAGATGCTAAAGGGTGAGATGTCGGTGTCAAATTTGAACGCCTATGTTGACATCAGTCAATCCGCTTTGTCTCAGCATTTGGCAAGATTACGTAATGATGGCTTGGTGGCCGTGCGGAAAGAAGCCCAAACCGTTTTTTATCGTATCGATGATCCGAATATCGAGCGTATCGTACGGTTGCTGTATGAGATTTTTTGCGAGCAAAAAGAATCTGCTGTAGTGTGAGTTAGTGCAACCTATTCAGACTTCAATGCGGTCAAAATAACAACAAAGCCGTACGTTGACCCTGTTTCTGGCAGGGCAAGAAATGTGTATCTTATCGATAATGTTAGCAGCCTCTGTGTCGTTGACCTACAATGTCTACTGATATTGGCTGGAACATTAGCGATAAAGACATTCTGTGATTAATTGAGGGCTCATGCGCGCATGACAACTGTATTATCTATGAGTAAGCGCTTGGCGACACGTGACGCGATACCGATGCCCACAAAGCGCAGACTGTCGCGTAATTGCTGGGAGCGGGTGTGGGCTATCCAATTCGTATCGGCTTTAAAAGATCCGTTATCCATTTTAGATACGTCTGAAAAGTGGTCCACCGATGATATCAAGTTGTCATTTCGTCTCCGAACACCGTCGAGAATCAATGTCGTTTTGCACATGAGTGATTTACCCGAAGACGTGGTGTCAAAGTTTAGTTTGGAATTATTTAAGAAGTTGGAAAGTGGCTATGGCCCCATTGCTCGTATTGACGACAAGGCACCCGCTATGATCCGAGGCGATCGCTAATTACCCTTGCATCACCCTTGTAGTAGCGATGGGTGCAGCCCCTAACCCAATAGGGCTTTACCCAAACAGTTGTCACATAAAACCCCGCTACAGTGAAAACTCCCAGTTGTTCCCCTGATGCCGATTGATTGCCCAAACCCTGACGTTATGGGTTACTTCTGTGGCTGTGGCATTTCATATCCCCAGGTCTCACCAAATTTCCGTACCACGATGTCGTGGTCGGCATTTTGACTCAAGAGCACCATGAGTTTGGTCAGCGTCGCCTCAAATGTCATGGTATAGGCGCTTACAACGCCAAGCTTGAGCAGATGGCCACCGGCTTGATAGCGTTCCATATCGACACTGCTTGCCAAACATTGACTCAGATTTACCACGATTTTACCGGCAGCCAATGCGGTTCTCAGGTGGTGGGTCAGCTCTCCAGACTCCGGAACATTGCCACTGCCAAAGCTTCTCAGGATGATTGCTCTGCTGTTATTGGTGGACATATACCCGAGGCTATCGAGCGTGCAGCCAGGATAGAAGGTAAACACATCGATAGCGCATTTTTCAGCGTCAATCCATTGGATATCAACGGGGTCTGTAGATAGTGGGAAATGTAGATCCGCGTAATCAGAGGGAATCGGCGCGGAAAAAGCCTGTGCCCCCACGGCATCGATCTTGGTTACATGACTGCCGGGAAAAATGCCGTGGTGAAAACAGACCCAAACACCCACATGTTTGCGCGACAGACAGGTCGAAAGTGCCAGTTTCAAATTACTGGGACCGTCAGAATTACTTTCTTGAATGGAACGCATCGACCCAGTAATAATCACGGGTTTATGCAACCCCTTGAGCATAAAGGACAGCGCTGATGCGGTATAGGCCAGCGTATCCGTACCGTGAATGATTAAGACCGAATCGTGTTGGTCTATCTGGTCAGCAATGACTTGGGCGATTTTATTCCACTGGTGTGGATGGATTTGCGAGGAGTCTATGAGTGGCGACCACTCAAACCAGGAGACGGTAAGGCCAACGATCGTTTGAAAAAGGTGGGTGTGGCAGTAGTGTTCGAGAAAATTGGGTGCAGGAACCAGCCCCCTGTCTGACGGCTTCATTCCGATAGTGCCACCGGTGTTGATGACCAAAAGATGATGCATGGAAAAACCCGTCCTTGGTGGGGGGTAGAATTATGCGCAGACCAAGTCGCTATCTTTGGGCGGCAAGTTCGGTAATGTCACACAGTGTGTTTCACTGAGGATCTTAGACTGCTACCCAATCTGTTACCTATCTACGACCGATAAGTGCGATGGATACTGAGTCAGCAAATCTTAATGCATGGGGCTTATCAATTTCAACCTCTGCCCGTAGTACAACAGGGTAGTCGAGAATGATGTCCAATACATCCTGTGTGAGTTTTTCCAATAGGCTAAACCGGTGTTCCTCTACCAACTCAATTATTTGCTTGGTAATGGTTCGATAGTTGAGCGTTTGGCTAATGTCACTGCCATGCACGGCGGCGCCAGCATCAAAATCAATACGGATATTTAATATCACATCCTGTTTGTTTCGAATTTCGTCATCATTGATGCCAATGAATGTTCTCAGACGCAGATTTTTGATGTAGATGCGGGCTTCTTGGTTCATGCGCTTCGGAGTCCAATTAGGCTTAGGAATTCTTGGCGGGTAGCCGGTGATGACCTGAAATTACCCAGCATCATCGAGGTTTTCATAGACGCATTTTGTTTCTGAACGCCACGCATCATCATGCACATGTGTTTTGCTTCTAAAACCACACCCACACCCTTGCAATCGGTGACCGATTGTACCGCCACAGCAATCTCTCGCGTGAGGTTTTCCTGTATCTGTAAGCGGCGCGCATACATGTCGACGATTCGTGCAAACTTGCTGAGACCAAGGACCTTACCATTAGGAATATAGGCAATATGGGCCTTGCCTATGAAGGGCAGGATATGGTGTTCGCACATGGAATAAAATTCAATCGATTCCACCACCACCATTTCATCCATATCACTCGAAAATACCGCTCCATTGACGATGTTTTCCAGTGATTGCTCATAGCCACCCGTTAAATACGTCATGGCTTTGGCCGCGCGGTTAGGCGTGTCCAACAGACCCTCTCTCGTCGTATCTTCTCCGAGCGCTTCCAAAATGCTGTGATAATGTGATGCTATTTGTTCGGTCATAAAGGGTTCCAAATAAAGTGGTCTTGTGATGACAATAAGATTATAGCGTATCTAACAGTGCTAATACGTCAGCATGGTGGGTTTTGGTTTTTACTGGATACAGGGTTTCCTGAATATCACCTGTTGGCCCAATGATAAAGGTTGCACGGTGAATACCATCAAACACCCGACCCATAAATTTTTTCGGACCCCAAACACCATACTGCGACGCAATCACGTGG
>CAWUUZ010000182.1:0-6058 GCA_963925745.1 uncultured Pseudomonadales bacterium | reverse complement strand
ATTGTTCATGGTATGAGTTTAGCGGTCTACGAGCAGTTTTGGCTACTAGAATTTGGCGGGATTTAGAAAAGTCCAATCTTCAGAAAGAAAATGCGGTGTTGGTAGGCCCAGCGTTGGTGTGGACACCTAGGCTAAAGGCGTGGCGCAGCATAGGGGCTTGTTAGACTGGGTTCAGTGAGGGGTGTCTGCTGATACCTGCTGCAGGGCGTATTGGGTTTGCATGTCCCTTTGGGCCGTATCAATGGCCATCCAGGGTGTGTCGGCATCTTCCGGCAGGCGGGCAAGACCCAGAACAAACTGCGGCGCGGATCCCAATAATAGAGGTGCGTATGACAGATTGAGCACCTGGTTTACCTGCGCCACCCGGGCAAGGATCAGGTCTGGCTCAGGGATATTTTTTAGCAGCAGTGCAAAGTGGTCCCGTTCAAGCCGCGCAGCCTGCACGTTGGCGTCGCACAGTGTTGCAAGGCGAACACCTATTTCGGCCAGCAGCGCATCGCCAATGTCATGTCCTTGTTCGCGATTGATCGCAGCAAAACCCACCAGATTGATCACCACAACCGCAAGGCCTTGTTCCTGAGCCGTGACTGCCAGCTGTAACCACTCCACCGCAAATCGGTGGTTGCCCAATTGCGTTAGGGGGTCAGTCAGCGTTGATATTGCCGCATCAGACTCTGTGGCTAAGTCTAGCCAAACAAGGGTTCCAGCAAGCACGCCCGAGGTGCTCAGCAGGGGTGTGCTCTTGATGCTGATGTCTCCGAGAACAGTGTCATGAAAGGCAAGACGCTGCTGTGTTCCCGTTGCCAGTGTCTGGCTGTCCAGATCCCGAAGGTTGCTGTCAAAGAGCGCAGACACAGAGGCTTGTTGGTTGAGCCATGGGTCTGCCGCAATCTGGGTGTGTTGCACCCAGGCGTTATTTACAAAGACACAGTGGTTGTCTTGGTTCTTGATGCAACAGGGGTTGGGTGACTGGTGTAGCAGTTGTGTCAGCGTGTGCTGGTCTTCCTTGAGCCGTTTGGATGCCTCAACCATCTGTTGGGTTTGCAATAACAGCTGTGCAAACTGCTCGGGTGTCTGGGTGTTGTTGCTGTTCCCAATCCGCGCTAACAGGCTTGCAGTATAGACAGCCAGTGCGGCGCCCATTATCAGGCTAAGAGCGCCAAATGCCTTTACGGCAAGCGCATCACCCAATATCAGTGCAGCTGTCGCCATGGCGATACAGAGGGTGCTGAGCACCGCCAAAAAGAGCGCCGAACGTGCCAAGTCTTTATCCTGTGTCATGGTCTGCGCTCTCTGTGTGATGCCCACCGCTGGTAATCAGTACCCTGTTATGCCTTTAGGCGCTTGTATTTCATACGCTTGGGGCCACCATCGCCACGTTTCTTGTGGTCTTCTTCATATTCGGTGTAGTTGCCTTCAAAGAACACGGTTTTTGAATCGCCCTCAAATGCCAAAATATGGGTGGCAATTCGGTCAAGGAACCAACGGTCGTGGGAAATAACCACGGCAACGCCTGGGAATGCCAAAAGAGCCTCCTCCAGTGCGCGCAGGGTTTCAACATCCAAATCGTTGGTTGGTTCGTCCAACAACAGAACGTTACCGCCTTCCTTTAAGAGCTTTGCTAGAAACAAGCGGTTGCGCTCACCACCAGACAGGTTTTTTACAAACTTCTGCTGGTCGCCACCCTTGAAGTTAAAGCGCCCCAAATAGGCACGAGATGAGGTTTCATAGCCACCCACCTGCATCATGTCTCGGCCATCGGACACTTCTTCCCATGCGGTCTTGTCACCGTCTAATTCGCGCATCTGACCAAGGTAGGCGATTTTGACGGTCTCGCCGATGTCCACACTGCCTGAGTCTGGTTGTTCCTGTCCGGTTATAATTTTGAACAGGGTCGATTTACCTGCACCGTTACCACCGATGACTCCCACAATGGCGCCTGGCGGAATGGTGCAATCCAGATCATCGTAGAGCACCTTGTCGTCAAAGGATTTTGCGACATGGGACAGGGAAATCACCTTGTCACCCAATCTCGGTCCAGGTGGGATATAGATTTCGTTGGTCTCGTTTCTTGTCTGCACTTCTCTGCTGCTCAGGGCTTCAAACTGCTTGAGTCGTGCTTTTGATTTTGACTGTCGGCCCTTGGCATTTTGCCGTACCCAATCCAATTCTGACTTCACCGCCTTTTCATGGGCTTGCTGCTGCTTGCCTTCCTGAATCAAGCGTTGGTCCTTTGCTTCCAACCAGTTGGAATAGTTACCTTCAAAGGGTATGCCATAGCCACGGTCAAGTTCTAGAATCCAGCCTGCGACGTTGTCGAGGAAATAGCGGTCGTGGGTGATGGCGACAACGGTTCCAGGGAATTCATGTAGGAAGCGCTCCATCCAGCCGACAGATTCTGCGTCAAGGTGGTTGGTCGGCTCATCAAGTAGGAGCATGTCAGGCGCACTGAGGAGCAGGCGGCATAGCGCCACACGTCTGCGCTCACCACCAGACAGGTTGTTAACAGGTGCATCCCAGGGCGGTAATCGCAAGGCGTCGGCAGCAATTTCCAGTTTGTGGTCAAGGTTGTGGGCGTCAGAGGCTTCAATGATTCCCTCCAGCCGCGCCTGTTCTTGAGCAAGGGCGTCAAAATCTGCATCCGGCTCAGCGTAGGCAGCATAAACCGCATCCAGCAGGGTCTGGGCTTCAGTGATTTGGCTTAATGCCTCTTCCACAATCTGGCGAACGGTTTTGCTGTTGTCGAGTTCTGGTTCCTGTGGCAAATAGCCCACGCGAATGCCGGGTTGTGGTCGCGCCTCACCCTGGATGTCGGTGTCCAAACCCGCCATGATTCTAAGCAGGGTGGATTTACCCGATCCGTTGAGACCGAGCACACCGATTTTTGCGCCAGGGAAAAATGACAGGGATATGTCTTTTAAGATTTCACGTTTGGGTGGCACGATCTTGCCGACCCGATTCATGGAATATACATATTGAGCCACGGTTACTCGCCTTTTATAGTGTTGATATCGGTTCGATATCGATTTGACAGTGAATGTGTCTTGCGTGGGTGTTCAGTGGTCTAGACCCAGAGGTAATGCCACTGTTCAGTCGACCCATGCTGATGACATGGGCGCTATGATACGCGACTCGTTGCAGCTTGGCATCCCAGAAACACAGGAACTTTTACCAAGGGAGGTGCCCAGGTTGGTTCGGTGTTCTCGAACGGTTGATGGGCATTAGGCGTGGTCAAGGAGTTCAGTCAAGAAGTTCAGTCAAGAAGTTCAGTCAAGAAAGGGTAATCAATGACATGATGTTTTTTCAAGTGAGTAATGCCTGTCATTAGGGTTAGAATGGCCGCAACTTAAACCAAACAGCTTGGAGCGTCCCGAATGTTTAGCAAATCAATGAAAATCGCAGACTATGATGCGGAATTGTTTGCCGCGATGTCCGCCGAAGCGGTGCGTCAAGAAGAGCATATTGAACTTATTGCTTCCGAAAACTATACCAGCCCAAGGGTGATGGAAGCGCAAGGTTCGGTGTTGACAAACAAGTATGCAGAAGGCTATCCGGGTAAGCGTTACTACGGTGGTTGTGAACATGTTGATGTTGTTGAGCAGTTGGCGATAGACCGTGCAAAGGCCTTGTTTGGCGCAGCCTATGCGAACGTGCAGCCCCATTCGGGTTCTCAGGCAAACGCCGCTGTTTATATGGCACTGTGCAAGCCTGGTGACACGATATTGGGTATGAGCTTGGCTCATGGCGGACACCTCACCCACGGTGCCAGCGTGTCTTTTTCAGGCCGTATTTACCACCCAGTGCAGTATGGTTTGAACCCCATTACCGGTGAGATTGACTATGAAGCGGTAGAGGCCCTTGCGCTAGAGCATAAGCCAAAGATGATTATTGCCGGTTTCTCTGCCTATTCACGTGTGGTTGATTGGCAGCGCTTTCGAGATATCGCAGACAAGGTAGGTGCCTTTTTGTTTGTCGATATGGCCCATGTTGCGGGTCTGGTCGCGGCGGGTGTGTATCCAAGCCCTGTTGGTATCGCAGATGTGGTGACAACCACGACCCACAAAACCCTGGGTGGTCCTCGCGGTGGTTTGATCTTGGCAAATGACAATGAAGAGCTGAATAAAAAGCTGAATTTTGCGGTATTCCCTGAAAGTCAGGGTGGCCCCTTAATGCATGTTATCGCAGCCAAAGCGGTGTGCTTTAAAGAAGCCATGGGTGAGGAGTTTAAGACCTACCAAACGCAGGTTGTCGAAAATGCGCGGGCCATGACCAAGGTGTTTCAAGAGCGTGGTATCAAAATTGTTTCAGGCGGAACAGACGATCACCTGTTTCTGGTGGATCTAATCGGCAAAGAGTATACCGGTAAGGACGCTGACGCTGCTTTGGGCAAGGCCAACATCACCGTAAACAAAAATGCGGTTCCCAACGATCCTCGGTCTCCCTTTGTGACCTCTGGTCTGCGTTTGGGTACACCTGCTATCACAAGACGTGGCTTTACTGCTGTACAGGCAGGGCTGCTGACGGGTTGGATCTGTGACATCCTAGATGCTTTGGAGCAGGGTGACGCGACAGATGCCATTGCAACCGTAAAACAAAAAGTCTTGGCGATCTGCGCTGAGAATCCTGTTTACCGTTAATTGCGCAAAATGACCGCAACGCCGACTCTGGCGTTGCGGATATCCCTTTCAGTGGAATAAATATTCATGATTTCAACCTCTCGCGTCTGGGCCATGATCGGCCTTGTTGGCGCTATGCTGATTTGGGCCAGCTCCTTTATCGCCTTTAAAGTTGCCCTGTCAATGTACTCCCCTTTCTTGGTGGTTGCTGCGCGCATGGTGGTAGCCAGTGGTGTGTTCTTGCTGATTGGCAAACTGTGGATGTCATGGAGCTATCAGGCGGGCGACTGGAAGTATCTGGCCATTATGGCCTTTTGTGAGCCCTGTCTGTACTTTTTGCTCGAAGCCTGGGCATTGGAATTTACCACCGCGTCAGAAGCGGGGGTTATGGTTGCTGTCTTGCCGCTGTTGGTCGCCATTTTGGCGGGTGTGGTTTTGGGCGAGAAAATTGCCAAGTACCATTGGATCGGTTTGTTGCTGACCATGCCTGGTATTGTGTGGCTTACGCTAGCCGGGTCACCCTCTGAAACGGCACCCAATCCCCTGTTGGGCAACAGCTTAGAGCTTGGCGCCATGGTCACCGCCGCGGTATACACCGTCACCTTGAGGTTCCTGTCGTCGCGTTACAGTGTGCTGCTTTTGACAGCGGTTCAGGCATTTATGGGTGCGCTCTTTTTTGTGCCTCTGGTGCTGATATTTGATTTCAAACCCATTGTTTGGCATTCAGAGGCTGCATGGTCTGTCATTTATTTGGGCAGTGTCGTGACATTGGTTGCCTATGGATTGTACAACCACGGCATTAAGGTGTTGAATGCCTCACAGGCAACGATGTTTACCAATTTGATCCCGGTGTTTACCTTGATCATGGCGTATTTGTTTTTAGACGAGCGTATCAACTGGCAGCAGATACTGGCCGTTGTTGCTATTTTTGGTGGTGTATTGGTCAGTCAAATTAAGACCAAGATACCTGCCATACCGGTTGAAACGTTTTAGACAATGTGGATTTGTGGTGTAGAGTCCTCACAGGGTTGTCTGATGGGTGCGCTACAAAAGAGTGAGACAATGCACCGTTGTTATGTCGCAAGCAGGGCGTAACAGCGGTGTTATATAACCGTTGAAGTAGAGATATGGACCATGTTTAGTATTCATGAATTGTTTCGTATTGGCTTGGGTCCTTCGAGTTCCCATACCATTGGCCCCATGATTGCGGCAGGCCGTTTTATTGGCAATGTTCCCGTGACGCCCGATCGGCTCAGGGTAACCCTCTATGGTTCCTTGGCGCTAACAGGCCGGGGGCATGCTACTGACAAAGCCGTGATGTTGGGCCTGGCTGGTTATCTGCCTGCTACCATTGAGCCAGAAGTGGCAGACAGCCTGTTCATAAGTTTTGCGTCAGAAGGCCAGATCGTCACCCAGACGGGTGTGGCCATTCCCATTGAGAT
>CAWUUZ010000181.1:0-4526 GCA_963925745.1 uncultured Pseudomonadales bacterium | reverse complement strand
CCTGGTCGGTGGCGCCTTTGTGTTGCCCTTAGAAAACGTCTTCCCCGTAGAGGGTGCCCACCACGCGCCGCTAGCTGCAACAGCTTTGGCCATTGTGCTGCCACTGTTGGGTGTGGTGGTTGCCTGGTACAGCTTCTTTATCAGACCTGATGTGATCAAGACCCTGATGACCAAGGTGTGGGCGCAGAATGTTCATGCATTTTGGCTGTCGGGTTGGGGATTCGATGCCCTATACCAATGGCTCTTTGTGAATCCTTACCGTTATCTGTCGCAGATAAACAAAGGCGACATCATTGACCAGATACCCCGAGGACTCGCCCAAATGGGTATCCAGGGTCATGCTGTGCTCTCCCAACTTCAGAACGGCCAACTGCGTTTTTATGTCGCAACCATAGCCGGTGGTGCCATTCTCGTTATTGCGGGGGTTATGTACCTATGAACATTCTCTGGACCCTCATGATTTTGTTTGTTGGCGGTATGATGGCGCAACTGTCCTATGTGGCAGACAGCCCGCGTCAGCATTGGCCTAGGGTTGTGGCCTTGGTTGCTGTCGTGCTCGCCGCCATCCCGATATTGCCACTGCTCAGTGCTGTGGGTCAGACAACAGGCGTTCCTGGTGACCTCCACAGCGGTTACTGGCTGTCTGTGATGGATGTCGCCTGGATTCCAACACTGGGTATCCGCGTGGTCTTTGGACTGGATGGTTTGAGCTTGGTGTTGGTGCTGCTCACACTCTTTCTGGGTGTGGTCGCGGTGTTGTCTGCATGGCACGAAACCGAACAACGCCAAGGGTTTTTCTTTCTCAACCTGCTCTGGACCCTGGCGGGTGTGATTGGGGTTTTCTCGGCATTGGACCTCATGCTGTTCTTCTTCTTTTGGGAAGTCATGCTGGTACCCATGTTCCTCATTATTTCAATTTGGGGGCATGAGAACCGGCAGTACGCCGCGATGAAGTTCTTTATCTACACCCAAGCCAGTTCCTTGTTGTTGCTGATTTCAATTCTGGTTTTGGCGTTGCTGGCTTGGCGTCAAACAGGGCAGCTGACCTTTGGTTGGCTGGATCTCGTCGCAGCCAATATCGGGTCCCAGACCAGTGTGTGGGTGATGTTGGGTTTCTTTACGGCCTTTCTCGTCAAACTACCCGGGTTGCCTGTGCATAACTGGCTACCTGATGCCCACACCCAAGCGCCCACAGCAGGCAGCGTTATCCTGGCCGGTATCCTATTAAAAACCGGTGCCTATGGTCTGTTGCGCTTTGTGCCCAGTCTGTTTCCAGATGCCCTGACACAGATGGCATCCATCGGCATGGTGCTCGCTGTGGTTAGTATTCTGTACGGCGCAAAACTGGCCTTTGCCCAAACCGACATCAAACGGCTAATCGCCTATTCCAGTATCAGCCACATGGGGTTTGTATTGCTGGCGCTCTTTACCTGGAGTCCTATTGCACTGCAGGGCGCGACCATCCAGATGGTTGCCCATGGTCTGAGTTCGGCAGGTCTCTTTGCCCTGGCTGGCGCCTTGCAACACCGACTTCATACCCGAGACCTCAACAGCATGTCAGGGCTTTGGGCCAAGGCACCGCGCATTGGATTCTTTGCCCTTTTCTTTGTGTTGGCTGCGCTGGGATTACCCGGACTGGGTAATTTTATTGGCGAATTTCTGGTGCTTTTGGGTACCTATCAGGTCTGGTCAACAGCCACCGTGTTTGCGGTTTTGGCGATGGTCTTGGCGCCGGTCTATGCGCTAATCGTAATCCAAAAGGCCTTTCACGGAACCGCCAATAAAGACGTCGTTATTGCTGATTTTGATGGTCGTGAAATTTTTATGATGTCGATGTTGGTGGTTGGACTGATAGCCTTGGGATTGTTTCCCAACGCTATCCTGGCCATCACCGAACCCACCATAGACTGGATGACATCATGGGCACCCTAGACGCTGTTAGGTCTTGTCGTGGCGCTGATAGGTGTCTGAAGTGGGCGTTACCTGTGTTGAACGGAAGTAAACTGAGAGAAGCGATGTTATGACAATCACTGAACTGACAGCACTGTTGCCCATTATGATCATTGCGCTGATCCCTGTGGCCGCAATGCTGACCATTGCCTTTGTTCGAAATCACTTGCTGATCAATGTGATCACCAGCAGTGGCTTTTTGGCTGCCCTGTTGTTGGTCGCTTTTCAGTTCGGCGCGCCCGGCCAAACGATAACAACCCTGATGTATATCGACCCCTATAACGCCTTTTTTCTGGCCTGTATCCTGGTTGCTGCTCTGGCTGTCTCGCTCTTGTCCTACCCCTATTTTGAGCAGGTAGAGGCATTGATCGAAGAATACTATGTGCTGTTGGGCTTGGCAGTGTTGGGTGCCAGTGTGCTGATCTGTAGTAGCCATTTTGCGACCTTCTTTATCGGTATCGAATTGTTGGGTTTGTCGCTGTTTGCCATGGTGGGTTATTTGGTTACTGGCGCGACCCGTTTGGTACACAATCTGGAAGCCAGTGTGAAGTACATGATTCTGTCAGGCGTGTCCTCCAGCTTTCTGCTGTTTGGCTTGGCACTGGTCTATGCCGATACCGGTGTTCTGGCAGTGGGGGAGTTGGCAGCCCAATTGGCGGTTGGTAATACAGGTACCACCCTGAGTCAGGTCGGCTTTGTGATGGTACTTGTGGGTATTGGTTTTAAATTATCGGTCGTCCCCTTCCATATTTGGACGCCCGATGTCTATCAGGGTGCACCCTTGCCTGTGACGACCTTTTTGGCCTCGGTATCCAAGGTCGCTGTCTGTGCCTTTTCTATTCGGTTACTTCTGGACTCAGGTGTTGCTTCTCAGGGGTTGTTGGCACCCATACTGGGCGCGATTGCAGTAGCGACCATATTGGTGGGTAACCTGCTTGCGCTTAAACAAGACAATGTACAGCGGCTGTTGGCCTATAGCTCGATTGCCCATTTTGGCTATGTGATGGTCTGCTTTGTCGCCGTTTCCTTACTCATGGGGGTCGATGTCATGACCGCCAGAATGGCAATAGAAGCAGTGGGTGTCTATTTGGTTGCCTATTTGCTTATGACCATCTGTGCCTTTGGGGTGCTTATTGTTTTGTCTGATCCCAGTGATGCCAAAGAACTTGAGTCGTCACAGGCGTTAACAGGGCTTCTGTGGCGCCGCCCCCTGTGGGCGTTGTTCTTTATGGTCGCGCTGCTGTCATTGGCTGGCTTGCCCCTGACCCTCGGCTTTATCGGGAAACTGCTTATCATGGCTGCGGGTGTCAATTTTCAGCTGTGGTGGTTGCTGGGCTTTATGGTGATCGGCAGTGCCATGGGACTCTACTATTATCTTCGCCTGATCGTCATTATGGTAAAACCCCAACCAGAGGTAGACCAAGCATCCATTAAACCGATATCTGTCAGTGCAACCTGGGTGGTAGGCAGCTTAACTTTACTAACCCTGGTATTGGGCATTTACCCTGATCCGCTGCTGTCATTGTTGCGTTTCGCAGTTGGTCAAATCTGATGTTGTGATTCCTTGACGGGTGCCCTCTGTTTGCTGCACATTTATCACCCTAATAGTTTGTTTTTTTAAAGCGACAACCTAATATGCGCGTCTTAAAATTCTTTCCTATTCTGAGAGAGAGCGTACACATATGAGGGTTGTTCTGAAACACAGAATAATTTTCGATGACCATGGACGAGGCAACCGCTTTAACGCCAAAAATGCGACACGATGGCTCCACAGTCTCGTTTCACATTGCAGCCTTGAGTAGGGTGCCAGTCCCATTTTTCTATGGAGCGGTGGTATGTCTAAAATCATGATTATTGGCGCAGGCGGCGTCGGCGGTGTTGTAGCCCATAAGTGCGCGCAGTTGCCCAAGGTATTTACTGAAATCGTATTGGCGAGCCGAACAGAATCGAAGTGTTTGGCGATTGCTGCACAACTGCCACGTCCCATTCGCACAGCCCGTGTTGACGCTGATAATGTGCCCGAATTGGTTGCACTGTTGAAGGCAGAGCGTCCATCGCTGGTCATCAATGTTGCCTTGCCCTACCAAGACCTCACCATCATGGATGCCTGTTTAGAGGCCGGTGTGAATTATTTGGATACGGCCAACTATGAACCCCTAGACACGGCCAAGTTTGAATACCACTGGCAGTGGGCGTACCACGAGCGGTTTGAAAAAGCCGGTTTGACCGCACTGCTGGGCAGTGGCTTTGATCCAGGAGCAACCAATGTCTTTACTGCTTACCTGGCGAAACACTATTTTGATGAAATCCATGAGCTCGACATCATTGATGTGAATGGTGGCGACCATGGCTACCCCTTTGCGACCAATTTCAATCCAGAAATCAACATCCGTGAAGTGACCGCTGAATGTCGACATTGGGAAGATGGTGAATTTGTAACGACACCTGCGATGTCAAAAAAGGCGCGCTTTACCTGTCCTGAAGCAGTGGGCACCTACAACATCTACCGCATGTACCACGAAGAACTTGAGTCCTTAGGGAAACATTTTCCAACCCTAAAGCGGGCACAGTTTTGG
>CAWUUZ010000180.1:0-5957 GCA_963925745.1 uncultured Pseudomonadales bacterium | reverse complement strand
GAAATTTACCGCTTTTCTGGCCTTTACGGTCCTGTGGTCAACCCTGGTCTATCTCCCCGTTTGTCATTGGGTGTGGGGGAAGGGTGGCTGGCTTGGAGCAATGGGCGCCCTTGATTTTGCCGGGGGTACGGTTATTCATATTAATTCGGGCGCTATTGGGTTTGCTGTTGCTCGTATAGGTTGCTTTTTTAGGGTAGGGTTGGCGCGAGAAAGGTGCCTAGGCATCATAGGAATCGTTAGGCCTGCAGCCATATCACTAAGGTTTTTTGTGCTCCAAACAAGGGTGCCATTATGAAAAAGTTCCTGTTTCTGTTGTTGCTGGTTGCGGCGGTGGTAGCCCTCAGTGTCTATCCAAAGTGGCAAAAATCAGATGCCGTTGTCGCCGTTCAAACGGCTCCCGTGGCGTCACAGCTGATTGAGTCAACCGTACTGGCTACAGGGATCCTGGCGTACGGCGATTCTCGCAGTGTGCGTAGCGAAGTGACCGCATTGGTGAAATCGGTAGCGGTAGAGGAGGGCGAAGAAGTCACCCAGGGACAGGAGCTGGTGCAGTTGGATTCAGAGTCCATTGAAACCGATCTTAACTCCCAAAAAGTGTCGATTGCGCTGCGTAAAATTGAAATTGAACGGGCCGGCCTCCGCCTGAAGAGTTTGAAATCCCAGCAGGCGCGTCTTGAAAAGCTCTATGCGCAACAAGCCACACAGATTTCAACCGTTGAGGAGAACCGCGACCAGATCTCGCTTGCTGAGGTTGACCTGAGGATGCAGCAGCAACTGTTGGTTCAGGCGGAGCTGAGTCTTCACAAGGTACAGGACCTGTTAGACAAGACCGTTATACGCGCACCTGTAGATGGCCTTATCAGTGCCTTGGATATTAAGGTGGGAGAAATGGCAGTGGCAGGCGGTCAAGGCTTGCCGTTGTTGGTCATGGTCGACCCCAGTGTCATCTACACCGACATAGAGGTTGATGAGGCGGATATTGGCGGGGTGACTGAGGGTCAGCAGGTGCGGGTTTTTGCCGTCAGCTTTCCTGATGTTGCGATTATGGGCGTGGTGGAAACCATTGCCACCAGCGCCAGAAATGTAGCCGGCCGAAACACCCTGGTCTTTCCTGTGAGGGTGCGTATCGATGATACCTATAACATCAAGTTGCGCCCAGGCATGAGTACGAGATCTGAAATTCTACAACCCAGTGATTCCAAACAACTTGCAGTGCCCATCGAATCAGTCAGGGACAACAGCAGTGCCAATGTGCTTGCCGACGCAGGTGGAGAGGGCGTTGCCAATCTGATGGCCTCAACCAAAGGCGCGGGGTTCTCGGTATTCCTCTACGACAATGGCATCGCGCGGGAAGTGACTGTGACATTGGGACAGCAGGATGACCGCTATCAGGCGATATTGACCGGCTTGTCGCTGGGAGATGAGGTACTGATTGGGCCATATCGTGTGCTGCGGACCATGCGGTCAGGCGATCCCATCAGTCGGATACCTGCGGAAGGTCAATAATATGACCCAGGCCAAAAAGGTGTTAATTCAGTTAGACAGTGTCAGCAAATACTATGTGATGGGTGGTGAGACCCTGCATGCCCTCAACGCCGTATCCTTGGACATTGCGCAAAACGAATACACCGCCATCATTGGTGCATCAGGCTCAGGGAAATCAACCATGATGAACATCATTGGTTGTTTGGATACCGCGTCAGAAGGCGTCTATACCCTCGATGGTAAAAATGTCAGTGGCCTGACCGGAAACGAGTTAGCCGCCATACGAAACCGAAAAATAGGCTTTATCTTTCAAACCTTTAATCTGTTGCCCCGTTTGACCGCCCTGCAAAATGTCATGCAACCCCTGATTTATCAAAGAATGCCTCTGGCCATGCGCCGAGATCGTGCTACCAAGATGCTAGACAAGGTTGGGCTGTCGAGCCGTATGCGACATTTGCCCAGTGAGTTGTCGGGTGGACAGCGGCAGCGGGTGGCCGTTGCCAGAGCCTTGGTGACAGAACCGAGTATTCTCTTGGCAGACGAACCAACAGGCAATCTCGATTCCACCACCAGCGCCGAGATATTGAATCTGTTTGATGCCTTGCATGCAGAGGGACAGACCATTGTCATCGTGACCCACGAAAATGACATTGCCCGACGTTGCCACCGACAGATTCGGCTGTTAGATGGCAAGATCATTAGCGACGAGAGGGATGCCTGATGTTTGCAATCTTGGGTGAAGGCTTTCGGTCCGCGCTACAGGCCATTGCAACCAACAAGCTGCGTAGTTTTCTGACCTCGCTGGGTATCATTATTGGGGTCGCCAGCATCATTGCCGTGGTGTCCTTGGTTCAGGGGTTGGAAAAATCCATCACATCCCAATTTGAAGGATATGGTTCAAACACCCTGTTTATTCAGCAACAACGTGACAAGTTTGGACAGTTTAAAGGCGCCTTGTCTGACAACGATTTGTTCAGACTCAAGAACATCGAAGGGATTGATGCCATCTCCCCCCAAACCTTTTTGTTTGAATACCCCGGGCTCAACTATGGCTCAGAGAACTATTCAGCGGATGTGGTCGGCGTGATGCCTGAATTTGCTGATATGGACAACCGCTATCCAGAAACGGGACGTTTTATCAGTATGGTGGATGCCAATAACCGAAAAAAGGTCGCCGTAATTGGCAATAAGGTAAAACAAGAACTGGGTCTCCCTGACGATGCCCTGGGTACCTTTATTCGATACGGTCCGCATTGGTTAAAGGTAATTGGTGTGCTGGAGTCCAAGGGTAAACTGTTGGGACAAGACCTCGACAGCATCGTCTATATACCCTATACCACTGCCGTTGGCATGATGGGGTACAAAAACACACCCATGGTGATGTTTGTAGCCCGTGTCGCAGATGTAGACCAAATAGACGCCATCAGAGAACAGGTCGTCCGAACGCTGCGGCGTGAACATGGGCTCAGTGGCGAAGACGAGAATGACTTTAGCATCCAGAGTTCGGATCAGGTTTTGCAAACCATAGGACAGGTAACAGAGGTCATCACGCTGGTGTTCGGTGGCATAGTCGGGATTAGCCTGCTGGTGGGCGGTATTGGAATCATGAATATCATGCTGGTATCGGTGACAGAGCGTACCCGAGAAATTGGTATCTGTAAGGCATTGGGCGCAACCCGCGCTGACATCCTGTTGCAGTTTTTGATTGAGGCTGTGGTTATTAGTTTGATCGGTGGTTTGATAGGGCTGGCGCTTGGCTATGGCTTGGGAATCGGCATTGCCAAGATGATCCCAGATTTTCCACCGTCAGAGGTGCCTCTTTGGGCAGTCGCCTTGGCGATTGGATTTTCATCCGGAACCGGTGTCGTCTTTGGTATCTTGCCTGCGGCAAAGGCGTCTCGCCTTGATCCAATAGATGCGTTGAGATATGAGTAATGGCGCGGCAGGGGTCTGGGGTTAACATCAAAAAAGGCAGCCAAATGGCTGCCTTTTGCTGGTACAGCCTATGAGG
Source organism: uncultured Pseudomonadales bacterium (assembly GCA_963925745.1). GTDB lineage: Bacteria > Pseudomonadota > Gammaproteobacteria > Pseudomonadales > Natronospirillaceae > CAJXZL01. The sequence continues at coordinate 2,461 of CAWUUZ010000180.1, read as the reverse complement.
CCATTTTATCGGTGTGAACGGCAGAGAGCGTTTTTTCTCCAGCCGGCGCATTGATGGTGATCGTTCTGGGTTTCATGGCCTCAGGAATTTCACGGTGAAGCTGAATACTGAGAATGCCATTTCTGAGTGCAGCACCCTGCACCTCGACATGGTCAGCCAGGTTAAATTTGCGCATAAAGCCACGGGTAGCAATGCCCTGATGCAAAAACTGTTTCGCATCAGTACCCTCGGTTTGCTTTCCCTTCACGGTAAGAACGCCATTTTCAACTTCGAGGCTAAGCTCTTGCTCAGAAAAACCGGCAACGGCCAGGGTGATTTCATAGTCATTTTCACCCGTTACTTCGATGTTATAGGGCGGATAGCCAGGCGCGGATTGTTCACGGCGCATTGCAGAATCCAATAAGGATGCCATGCGGTCAAATCCAACAGTGCTGCGGTATAGGGGTGTTAAATCAATCGTAGTCATTTGATATTCTCCATGAGAAGCAATATTAAGTTAGGCCACCAAACTCTCGTAGAGACATCTGGTAACACTTTATTGATAGGGTCGCATGCAGGGTGTTTCAAGATATGAAATGCCAAAATTGTGTAAAGAAGATTAGCGGGGCATCGGTTTTTTCAAAATGCTGGGGTTGGTATTGGGTGGTCTGAGAGTCTCTGGGGGCGAAAAGGCAGTGCAAGAAAACGGCGTAAAAAAACGGCGCAAGAAAATAGACAGGGACCTTAACTGACAGGCAATAAAAAGGGCTGGTAAGTGAGTACCAACCCTTAGAACAAATCAGGCAGAGCCTATCTTACAGCGCAGCAATGACCTTCTTGAGCAAACCCTGGACTTCAAGGGCTAAGGCACCGAGATCGGGGTTGTGAATAGCCGACATAGACGCCACAGGGTCAACAGCCGAGACCTCAATACTACCATCGTCTTTTTTCTGTACCACAACGTTACAGGGCAGCATGGTGCCAATCTTGTTTTCAGCTGCCAGGGCGCGGAATGCCAGTTTGGGATTGCAGGCGCCTAAAATCGTGTAGGGCAAAATGTCTTCGTCCAACTTCTTTTTCATCGTCGCTTTAATGTCGATCGTAGTCAGCACACCAAAACCAGAAGCGGCTAAGGTGTCAGTGACCTTTGCGATGATTTCTTCAAAGTCACCCGATAGGACTGTGGTAAAGTGATACGGCATAGTGAATCTCCAATTTGGTAGTTGCGGTAACCAAGTAAATGGCAATCAAGTGAATCTGATAATTGTATATTAGAATATACTAATTTACAGGGTTGTCAACGCGCTGTTGTCTTTTCAGCGTGTGGTATATGCAGATCAATATAGCAGTTAATCGCGCAAACCCTAGGGCAGTGGTAATCACAATGGCAGGCAAGGTTAAGTGGCAACCCAGTATCATTCATCAATCCCATTTTTCTGAGTGTGACTATGGCATCTAAGCGTGGTCGTCTCGACCGCTATATCGGCCACACCCTAGCAGTACCCAAAAAAGTGGTGCGTGACCTGCTCTTAGCGGGCCGCATTAGGGTAAACGGGGAAAGGGCTGAGCGTCTCGACATGATGATCGACGAATTTTGTCACATCCAGTGTGATGATCAGGTGTTACAGAGTAACCAACCGCTCTATCTCATGCTGCACAAGCCTGTGGGCGTGGTAAGTGCGACCAAGGACGCTGCCCACAAAACGGTTATCGATTTGATCGACCACCCCGACAGGGCCCAATTACACATCGCAGGACGCTTGGATCTCAACTCGTCCGGTTTGCTGCTGCTTACCAATGACAGCCGATGGTCAGAAGCGCTCATGTCACCGACTCAGAAGGTCGACAAGGTCTATCGCGTAACACTCAAGAACCCCCTGACTGCTGACTATGTTGATGCCTTTGCGAGCGGTATGTATTTTGGATTTGAGGACATAACGACCCTACCAGCCACATTAGAAATAGTGGGCACTCACAGTGCCTTGATTACCCTAAAAGAGGGAAAGTACCACCAAATAAAACGCATGTTTGGTCGGTTTCGTAATCCCGTTTTAGCCCTGCACCGTCTTTCGGTTGGTGGCATCCTATTGGACGAAACCCTCGCACCGGGTGACAGCCGACCATTGACAGAACTGGAAATTCAGCAGGTTGGTTTGGGTAAAGTGAATCCTTAACGTGCAACTATAAAAGACGCCTAATCGAACCCTGGTTTGAAGGTGATTTTATGACGGACATAAAAAACCCCGCCGCGGCTTCTTAAAATAAGGGTGCCCAGACCCGGACCACACTGCGATAGCAGTTTGGCATGAGCGAAGCGAACCCGAAGGGCGCAACTGAAAGGCGCGTAATCGAACCCTGGTTTGATGACGGTTTTGTAACAGGCATAAAAAAAGCCGCTACAAGAGCGGCTTCTTAAAATAATGGTGCCCAGCCCCGGACCACACTGCGATAGCAGTTTGGCATGAGCGAAGCGAACCCGAAG
>CAWUUZ010000179.1:0-7473 GCA_963925745.1 uncultured Pseudomonadales bacterium | reverse complement strand
TATGTGGCAGCTGTTTATAAAGTAACAGATGCAGCCGAATTTAGGCCGTTTTGCCACCTGATTTTTAAAGAGACTGTGGTAAGATCTGTGAAAATCTGAATTAAATGTGGGACTGATGACCGCAATACAATGGCTAGCGCCAGACGAAGACGCTATGGAAAAATTGGGAGAGAAACTCCGCGATGGCTTTAACCGCGATCCGAGCGGTATCGTTTATCTGCTGGGTGACCTGGGCATGGGCAAGACGACCCTGTCTCGCGCCATTATTCGGGCCTATGGTTGGACAGAGGCTGTCAAAAGCCCAACCTATACCCTTGTGGAATCCTATGCCCTAAACGCCATTGAGATTCACCACTTTGACCTGTACCGCATCAGTGACCCTGAAGAACTCGAGTACTTGGGTCTGGATAGCTACTTTGATGGCAACAGCCTGGCGCTCATCGAATGGCCAGAACGCGGCGCACCCATCTTGCCGCCTGCTGACCTAACGATTCAATTAACAGAGCAAGACCAAGGCCGCGCCTTGGCATTACAACCCCACAGTGATAAAGGACGTTCATGGTGTCAGGATTGGTAATTAGAATGAGGCACCGCGTGCTATTGCTCTTGGCGCTCGCCACAGTCGTATCGGTGGCAAACGCTGCCGACGTGGGAAACTTGCGCCTTTGGCCGGCACCAGACAGCACCCGTCTGGTTCTCGATCTGTCTGCCAATGTTGACCATACGGTCTTCCAGTTGCATCAGCCTGAACGTGTCGTCATTGACCTCAAAAACAGCACCCTGAGTGCCAATACCGGCGACCTCCTGTTAGCAGCATCGGGTATTTCTGCCGTCCGCTATGCGGCAAAGGATGGCATCCACCTCAGAATCGTTCTGGATCTTGAGGTGGTCATGCAAATCAAAACCTTTGTACTACCACCCAACGACCAATATGGCCACCGCCTGGTCGTCGACCTGTTTCGCCAAACCAGCACTAACGAGGTGTCGGTATCTGCACCCGCATCGGGACCCGCCAAACAGAGCAAGGCCACATCAGACCTGTCCAAAGGGACGCGCGAACTCATTATTGCCATTGACGCGGGACACGGTGGTGAGGATCCAGGTGCCATTGGCCCTGCAAAAACCCGTGAAAAACACATTGTGCTGGCCATTGCCAAAGAACTCGAAACAGCCATCAACAGAGAGCGCGGTTTTAAAGCCGTCTTGATCCGCTCCGGTGACTACTATATTTCGCTGCAACAGCGCAGAGACCTTGCCCGCAAACATCAGGCAGACCTCTTTGTGTCGATCCACGCAGATGCCTTTACCCACCCAGCGGCCAATGGCGCCTCTGTCTACGCGCTCTCACAAAAGAGTGCGACCAGCGCCACCGCTCGCTATCTCGCCGACCGTGAAAACGCGACTGATATCATTGGCGGTGTGGGTGGTATCAGCCTAGAAAACAAAGATGATGTGCTGCGTTCCGTGTTGGTTGGCATGTCGATGGAATACTCTCTCAATGCCAGCATACAGGTCGGTGACAAGATACTGGTTCCGCTCGGTGCGGTTACCAAACTTCACAAGAGCAGTGTCGAACAGGCAGGATTTGCGGTATTAAAATCGCCTGATATTCCCTCTATTTTGGTAGAGACGGGTTTTATTTCGAATCCGGCAGAGGAACGCAATCTGGGTTCGCCAAACTACCGTCGCAACCTTGCCAACGCCATTGCTTCTGGCATAAAAGACTATTTCTACAGCAACCCCACGCCGGGTACCTGGCTGGCTGAAAACCGAACCGGATCCATCTTGAGTTACACGGTTGCGCGCGGCGATACCCTGTCACAGATTGCGGCTAGATACCGCATCAGTGTGACCCAAATAAGAGCACTCAATGGCCTATCGAGCAGTTCCATTCGCGTCGGTCAGGTGCTCAAAATTCCAGGCGCTTCCTAAGTCCATACCCCAGAGTCGAGAGTTGCTATGAGCCGTATTCACCTACTATCGCCCCGTCTTGCCAACCAAATTGCTGCTGGCGAAGTGGTAGAACGCCCTGCCTCTGTGGTCAAGGAATTGGTTGAGAACGCCTTGGACGCAGGCGCAAAACAGCTCCATATCGACATTGAAGAAGGCGGTGTGGCCCTGATTCGGGTTCATGACGATGGCTATGGCATTGGACAGGACGACCTACCCCTTGCGCTCAGCCGACACGCGACCAGCAAGATTACCGACCTACAGGATTTAGAGGGCGTATCGACACTGGGTTTTCGTGGCGAAGCCCTTGCCTCGGTTGCATCCGTCAGCCGATTGACCCTGAAGTCAGGTACCGCCGACCAGCCACACAGCTGGCAAGTCACCACCGGCGGACGGGATATGGCCACAGAGGTTACGCCCTGTGCACACCCTGTTGGCACCACCGTCGAGGTCCGGGATCTGTTTTTTAACACCCCGGCGCGACGCAAGTTTCTAAAAACCCCCAAGACTGAATTTTCGCACATCGACGATGTGATCAAACGCATTGCACTCGCCCATTTTGACGTCAGCATTCTGCTCAAGCACCACCAGAAAATCGTCTACCAGCTGCACCCCTGCGACAACCAAGCCGCACAGGAACACCGCATAGGGAAGGTATTACAACCTGATTTTGCACAGCAGGCCCTGCACATTGAAGCTGAAGCATCAGGTTTAAGACTTACCGGTTGGATCGGGCTACCCACCTACAACCGCAGCCAAGCCGACTACCAGTTCTTTTTTGTCAATGGACGTCCGGTCAGGGACCGTGTTGTGAGTCATGCGGTCAAACAGGCCTATCGCGATGTGCTCTTTCATGGCCGCCACCCTGCCTTTGTGCTCTATCTGGAACTCGATCCAAAGCTGGTTGATGTCAATGTGCACCCGACCAAACATGAAGTCCGATTCAGAGAAGGCCGATTGGTCCACGACTTCCTATTTCACCACCTGCACAAGGCGATAGGCAGCATTCGGCCCAAAACGGACACCCTGTCGCCAGCATCCCTGCCGAGCGGTTTTGGCGGATCACAGAATCCAAATTCATTAAACGCGCCAACCACCCAAAACGAAATACTGTGGGACAGCCAGCGTTCGAATACACCTTGGCCCCAGAGCGTGCGCGAGGATGCCATCCAAGCACAGCTTCATGCCATGCCTGCGATGACAGGACAGGGGTTACCCGGCAATGCAGATGTGCAAGCACCCATGGGTTATGCCATAGCCCAACTCCATGGTGTCTATATCTTGGCCCAAAACACCCATGGTTTGGTGTTGGTCGACATGCATGCCGCACACGAACGCATCACCTATGAGCGGCTTAAAACAGCGAGTGACCAGCAAACCTTGCAGGCACAGCCCCTTTTGGTACCGATCAGCATTACCGTGACAGACATCCAGGCTGAAACCGCTGAAACCCATGCGGATGCCCTGACCACCCTAGGCTTTGAACTGTCTGTCATCGATGACCAGCGGCTATTGGTTCGCTGCGTCCCGGCTTTTCTCTACCAAGCAAGTCCAGAGCCACTGGTGCTAAACGTATTGAATGATCTGGCAGAACATGGCGATAGCCAAGCCATCACAGGCGCACGTGACGACATTCTGGCAAGCATGGCCTGTCATGGTTCGATTCGTGCCAACCGCCAATTAAGCATCGCTGAGATGAACGGGCTGTTACGCGATATGGAAACAACCGAACGCAGCGATCAATGCAACCATGGTCGCCCTACCTGGGTGCAGCTCAGCCTGGCACAGCTCGACAAACTGTTTTTGCGGGGCCAGTGATGCTACCTGTGGTGTTTTTAATGGGGCCAACGGCCTCGGGAAAAACCGGTTTGGCCATGGAACTGGTCGATCGGTTTCCCTGCGACATCATTTCGGTAGATTCAGCCATGATTTATCGGGGTATGAATATTGGCACAGCCAAACCCAGCGCTGCCGAACTGGCACGGGCACCCCACCAGCTTATTGATATTCTAGACCCCCATGAAACCTGGTCCGCAGCGGCTTTTTGTGATGCCGCAACAAACCTTATCGCCGACTGTCATGCCAAGGGCCGCATACCCCTGTTGACCGGCGGCACCATGATGTATTTCAAAGCCCTGATGGATGGTATGGCCGAAGGCCTTCCCGAAACCGCACCTGAGATCAGAGCACAGTTACAATTGCGCCTTAACAACGCAGGATGCGCTGAATTGGCCAAGGATCTTGTAAGCATGGACTCCGCTTGTGCCACCCGTATTGACCTTCAAAATCCCCAACGGGTCATCCGCGCGCTTGAGGTGTTTATGACCACGGGCAGATCCATTACTGCATACTGGGACGAACAATCAAGCCGGGTCCCTCCCTGGCCGCTACTCCAGATCGCGCTCAATCCAGGGGAACGCGCACAGCTACACCTCAGAATTGAGCAAAGATTTCGTAAAATGCTGACGGATGGATTTGAACAGGAAGTGTTACAGCTGCGACGAGACCCCAGACTCCATGCGGACCTACCGTCCATACGCAGTGTTGGTTATCGGCAAATGTGGGAACATCTGGACGGTGCCTATAGCTATGAAGCCATGATAGAAAAGGGTATTATTGCGACGCGACAACTGGCTAAGAAACAGCTGACCTGGTTGAGGCGCTGGCCTGATCTCGCATGGTTTGACAGCACAGATTCACTGACGACAGAAAATGCCTGCCGATTCCTGTCTGAAAACAATAAAATGGGTTTTTAAAACAGCTTTCATAGCCCAGTTACACTATAATTTGTCAGTTCAGCGATTCATCTCTGGCAAATGATAACAACGCATTCGAATTTTGCCACGGCATGAAGCCTTGGCTTATTACTACACCGCCCCCAACGATTTGGTGATCCTTTTGATCCAATCTGGTGGTGAATTGAGTATTGAGGAGTAGACCATGTCAAAAGGGCATACGTTACAAGACCCTTATTTAAACGCGCTACGCAAGGAACGGATTCCAGTTTCTATTTTCTTGGTCAACGGCATCAAGCTGCAAGGCCAGGTGGAATCTTTTGACCAGTTTGTTATTTTGCTGAAAAACACCGTCAGCCAAATGGTTTACAAACACGCGATTTCTACTGTTGTGCCTGCCCGTAACGTCAAGTTACCGCAGGAAGACGACGAACCACTAGAAGACTAACTTCGGAGTAATACAATACCTTGTTTTTTGAACGTGAAACTGGCGGGGACCGCGCATTACTAGTCCATATCGACTTCCCAGAAGGAGACGATAAAGAGGATCCCCGCGAATTTGAGGAATTGGTATTGTCCGCGGGTGCTGACGCCATAACTGTTATCAACGGCACCAGACGCGCGCGCGACTCAAAAACCTTCGTGGGTAAGGGTAAGGTTGAAGAAATACGACAGGCAGTGATCGATCACGAGATCGACGTTGTCTTGTTTAACCACAGCCTAAAGCCCAGCCAAGAACGCAACATCGAAGCGATCATCGAATGTCGCGTACTTGACCGTACCGGTCTCATTCTCGACATCTTTGCGCAAAGAGCACGAACCCATGAAGGTAAACTTCAGGTCGAATTGGCACAGCTAAACTACCAAGCCACCCGACTGGTTCGTGGTTGGACCCACCTAGAACGCCAAAAAGGCGGTATCGGTCTGCGTGGACCTGGTGAAACGCAACTTGAAACTGACCGACGGCTACTCAGGGTTCGTGTTAGCAATCTGCAAGCCCGCCTTAAAAAGGTCGGTGCCCAACGAGACCAAGGTCGTCGCATGCGTACGCGCTCTGCAACACCGACGGTATCCTTGGTTGGCTATACCAACGCAGGTAAATCGACACTCTTTAACCGGCTCACAGACTCTGACGTTTTTGCAGCTGACCAATTGTTTGCAACATTGGATCCAACGCTACGCAAACTTCACATTACCGATTTGGGCGATGTGATTTTGGCCGACACGGTGGGTTTTATCCGACATTTGCCGCACAAATTGGTTGAAGCCTTTAAGGCGACATTGCAGGAAACCATCGAAGCCGATTTGATCTTGCATGTGATTGACTGCGCGTCTCCCAACAGATCCCAACAGATCGAACAGGTCGAGTTGGTATTAGAAGAAATTGGCGCGGATAACGTATTGCGGCTGGAGGTCTATAATAAGATTGACCTGCTGAATGATTTTGAACCTGTTATTGAACGTGACTCTCATGGGAAACCGCGCAGGGTCTGGGTATCTGCCCAAACAGGTCAAGGCAGGGAGCTGCTCAACAGCGCCATTGCCGAACTGTTAGCGCACAATATTTTTGATAAGAACCTCGAACTCTTACCAAAAGATGGTCAGCTGCGGGCATTGCTTTTTGAGAAAAAGGCCGTATTAAATGAACAGTACCTCGAAAATGGCAACATCGTCCTGCACGTTCGGATGGAAATTGATGCTTTCAAGCAGCTGTTAGCACAATCAAACACCCCGAGCAGTCGGTTTATAGAACCGCCTGAAAAAGAATTTTTTGAACGATAGCAACGGAGATAAACATGGCCTGGAATGAGCCACCAAGTGGCAACAATGATAAGGATCCATGGGGAAACCCAAAAAAAGGCAATGATGGTCCACCAGATCTGGACGAATTGTTTAAAAAAATGGATCAATCACTCAAGAGCCTTCTTGGCAAGGGTAAAGGCAATCGTGGCACGGGCGGAAGCACGGGTGACGGTGGTGCCAATTCTTTCCTTTTTGTTGGTCTTTTAATCGCTGGCTTGGTTGTCGCAGCCATAAACTCTGTTTATACGGTCGATGCACGTGAACGTGGCGTGGTCTTGCGTATGGGTAAGTTTAGCGCCGTTACCGAACCTGGCCTTCAGTTCAAGATTCCATTTCTTGATACCGTTGAAAAGGTTGTGGTTACCGACATTCGTGAATATTCAGACAAGTCACGCATGTTGACCAAAGACCAAAACATCGTTGAAGTCAGCTATAACATTCAGTGGCAAGCCAGTGATGCTAGAAACTTTGCGCTTGTTGTGAAGAATCCCGATCGGGTTCTGGAACATGCGTCAGAATCAGCATTGCGTAATGTGGTTGGCGGATCGCTGATGCGTGAAGTCATGACATCAAGCCGGTCTCGTTTGGCGAATGAAATGAAGATACGCCTGCAGAGCCTGTTGGATGATTATGGCACTGGTATTGTTGTGTCCCAAGTTAACTTTGCAGATGTCAGCCCACCACTTGAAGTGCGTCCTGCCTATGATGACGTGATTAAAGCTGAAGCCGATGAACAGCGTTTCAAAAATGAAGCGGAACGCTATGCGAACCAAATCATTCCTGAAGCCCGTGGTCTGGCACAGCGCCAAATCGAAGAGGCCAATGGTTACAGTGCCCAGATTATTGCCCGCGCAGAAGGTGAAGCGAACCGTTTCGACCGTCTCTACGCAGAATATGTCAAGGCACCACAGGTCACGCGTCAGCGTCTGTATCTGGAAACCATTTCAGAAATCTATGGCAATACGAACAAGATATTGGTTGATGT
>CAWUUZ010000178.1:0-3829 GCA_963925745.1 uncultured Pseudomonadales bacterium | reverse complement strand
TTTATGCGGTCACGGAAACGGGATTCTTCATAGTCCGATATTGGCAGGATGCTGCGAATATCAGCCAGGGTGTTGTCCAAATTCGCAACCCGTTCTAACACGATCAGTAGGTTGTGGCTGGGTATGTTTTCAGCCAGTAGGACACCGTTTCTGTCGTAGATAAGACCACGGGTAGGATTGAGCGGCTCTACCTGGACACGGTTTTCAGTCGAGAGCGTTGCGTAAATATCGTGGCTGATAATCTGCAGGTAAAACAGGCGTGCGAGTAACGCACCCGCCAGGAGTACCAAGACAAATACCGAAAACATGATTCGGCGAAAGAAAAGACTTTTCTCGCCAGCACGGTCTTTTATGCTTTGCGTTTCAGCCAATCCAACGCTCCTGATTATTTATGATAGGGGTGGTTATTTAACAACGTCCAAGCGCGATACAGCTGTTCTGCAACCACAATACGCACCAGGGGATGGGGCAACGTCAAGGGTGACAAACACCAACTGCCGACCGCATGCGCCAATACCTCAGCATCCAAGCCATCGGGGCCACCAATGGCTAAGGCAATATCGGTGCCTTCTTGACGCCAATGCGTTGCTTGCTCAGCCAACTGCACCGTACTCCAAGCCTTGCCACCCAAATCCAATGTGATTAACCGTTCATTCGACTTGAGTGCGGACAATATCGCTTGCCCTTCTGCCTTCATAATACGCTTTATGTCGCTGTTTTTTGTGCGCTGTCCCGCAGGTAACTCGACAAATTCGAGTGCAAAATCCTTTGGAAGCCTTTTGACATATTCAGCCACACCGTCATAAACCCAGTGGGGCATTTTTGTGCCAACCGCCAAACAGCGAACCTTCATGACTGATCGGTGTCGCTTGGGCGAGAGCCCTGCCACAAACGTTCTAGGTCATAGTATGCACGGGTCTCAGGTGTCATGACGTGCACAACGATATCACCGAGATCGATCAATACCCATTCACTGCCTGCTTCGCCTTCACGACCCAGGACTTCAAAACCTGCAGCCTTGGCTTTTTCACTGACGTTGTTTACGATCGCCTGCAAATGGCGGTTAGACGTACCACTGGCCAGAACCATATAGTCTGCAAAGGTCGTCTTTTTGCGGATATCCATTTCGAGAATATCCAGAGCTTTAATATCTTCTAGCGCATCAACAACGATCGCCTTGAGTGATTCTTTTGACATGGATTACCTGTGATTCAAGTTTTTAAGGGCGGACATTATATAGGTGCTGCGCCAAAATGTAGTCATAAACCGTTGGAGATAACCAATTTTTATGGGAATTTAAGTCATTTCGCAACAAAGTGCTCGAAATCGGCATATCAAACTCAGGCAATAACACCACCTTCCCTGATGGCGCCTGCTTGAGAAGCGTCCAATCAGCTGTCATACGTGGCTGCAGATGGGTCTGCACCACCTCTGGCGCGGCAGCCAAATCAAAGCCTGGGCGCGCCAACACCACCAGGTGTGCCAGGTCTGTCAACTCTGACCAACGGTGCCAGGTCTGTAATTGGTGCAGGGCATCACCGCCCAGCACAAAAACCAAGGGCTCGGATTCCGTTAACTCGGCGCGAATGGCTTGCAGGCTGTCAAAGGTGTACTGCCCCACGCCGGATTGCACTTCGCGGTCGTCTATAGCGCAGCTGAGCCGCACATCGCTTGGCAGGGCTTGAATACCGATTGCCAGCATCGTCAGGCGGTGGTGCGTTCCGGTAATGGGTAACGCTTTGTGTACAGGCACACAGCAAGGCATGAACAAAAAAACGTCGGGGTCTAGCAGTGGCACAAGCTTTTCAGCGACAGCCAAGTGCCCCAGATGAACGGGATCAAAGGTGCCGCCATAAACGGTCTTCATGACCGAATCTGTCCTGCGCCCAAAACAACGTATTTTTGGGAGGTTAAACCGATCAGACCCACAGGGCCTCGGGCATGCAACTTATCAGTCGAGATACCAATCTCAGCGCCCAAACCATATTCAAAACCATCGGCAAAACGACTCGATGTATTGATCATCACCGAGCTGGAATCGACTGCACGCAAAAAGTGCATTGCGCGGCCATGGTGTTGGGTCAGGATCACATCAGTATGGTGGGAACCATAGTGGTTGATATGGGCGATGGCTTCTTCCATATCTGCAACGACCCGCACCGACAAAATAGGTGCCAGATATTCTGTTGACCAGTCCTCAGTGGTGGCCGGCGTACAGGCAATAATCTGTTGCGTCTTGTCACACCCCCGAATCTCCACCCCATGCACAGCCAGTGCCGTGACAACCTTGGGTAAAATGGCCTCCGCTTCTGCGGCTGCTACCAGCAGGGTTTCCATGGCATTGCATACGCCATAGCGGTGGGTCTTGGCATTGACAATAATCGGCAGCGCTTGGACGAGATCGGCTCCGACGTCAACATAGGTATGACAGATGCCGTCCAAATGCTTGATAACAGGGACACGCGCTTTGGCAGCAATGCGCTCAATCAGCCCCTTGCCGCCACGCGGAATAATCACATCAATCCATTCGGTCAAAACAACCAGGGCATCAACCACCGTGCGGTCCGTTCGGTCTACCACCTGCACTGCAGTGGGTGGCAATCCTGCTGTGTTTAAACCCTCTGCGATACAGGAAGCGAGCGCTTGATTTGAGTGCAACGCTTCGCTGCCACCACGCAGAATAACGGCATTACCCGATTTGATACAGAGACTGGCGGCTTCGATGGTGACGTTAGGCCGTGATTCATAAATCATGGCGACTACGCCTAGGGGCACGCGCATCTTGCCTACCTGAATGCCCGATGGCCGGTTTTGTAGATCGGTCATCTCACCGATCGGATCAGGCAGCGCTGCCACCTGTTCTAAACCCGTAACCATAGCTGCCAATCGGTCATCCGTTAAGCGTAGGCGGTCTAACATCGCTGGCGACAAACCTGCCAAGGCCCCTTTATCGAGGTCTTTTTGGTTCGCTTGCAACAGTTCATCGCGACGGGATACCAGGGTTTGCGCAATATGTTGCAAGGCGTGGTTTTTTTGAAACCCTGATGCGACAGCCAATTCTATGCTGGCCACCCGCGCAGTTTCACCCAAACGTGCTACATACTCTGTGATATTCATACGGTTCATCCAACCCTTAAAATTCAAAAACACCCTTACATTCGGCTGCATACATCGGCAAAACCATGGGATATCTCATATACTGTAAGCCACCCAAACGAGGGATGTCAGCTGACAGTTGATATCTGAGAAAATCAGTATAATGGCTAGACCTTGGGAGTGCACGCTCTCAGATTTTCGCCGTTCGAATACCGCTGCATCAGGGTTCCTTTAAACCAGCTGCACCGAGACTACTTACTTCAAGAGGCTGCCTGAGATACATGGAATGGATTATTACCTGGATCAACCAAAACCCCAACGCTGCGGTCTGGGTTATTTTGGCTGTCGCCTTTGCTGAGACCTTTGCCTTTGTGGGTGTGCTCATACCCGGCGTCGTGATGCTGTTTGCCATTGCTGCCTGGGCTGGAACCACCCAACACATCGGCCTACTTCCCCTCATTCTCAGTGCAGCCGTTGGAACGGCCACCGCCAATATCCTGAGTTTCTTTCTGGGCTACCGGCTCAGACACCGCATCGAACACATTCCCTTCTTGGTTCGGCACCAACAGTTTCTAGACAAAAGTCAGCAGTTTTTTAGCAAATGGGGCTCCGTCAGCATCTTGATCGGACGCTTTATTGGTCCCATTCGCCCCTTTGTCGCCTTTGCAGCAGGCAGCCTCTCAATGTCACCCAAGCGCTTTATCCTGTTTGACCTGCTTGCGGTTGTGGTATG
>CAWUUZ010000177.1:0-8368 GCA_963925745.1 uncultured Pseudomonadales bacterium | reverse complement strand
TGCGCCTGTCAGACGTGCAACGCAGTGAAGCAATGGCGCTCTTTACAGAGGGCAAACAACCCGAATTCAAAATGGACGTGGCGCTGGCGTCCTTACGAGAAACCATTGGTCGACGTGCCGTATTGGCACATTTCTTTATTGAAATGCAGATATCACTCGCCTGCGTTGATGGGCCCCTAAATACTGCCGAGCGTTCGGTCATGCAGCAAATCTGCGATCACCTGCAGGTGAGCAATTTGGTGTTTGATTTTATTCATCAGCGTGTCGTGGCCCAGTTCACCTTTCAAAGGTTTTACTCCCAGCAGCAACAGGGTATTCGACCTGACGCACTGGCAGGCGCCTACGTCATTTTGGGCGTTGCCGCTGACAGTCCAGATGATGTGGTGAAAAAAGCCTATCGCAAACTCATGAATGAACACCATCCAGACAAATTGATGGCCAAGGGTTTGCCTCCTGAGATGGAAAGCATCGCCAAAGAAAAATCCCAAGAAATTCAACAAGCCTATAGCGCCATTCGTCAGAGCAGAAAATCAAAGGGCCAGTGATACCCTGTATCTGAGCCGTTCTCTGACGGGTGCCGTTTTTGCTCCCGTCCCTGCCCAAGCCTTTCCCTTTCTTCTGACGCCATGGCGTGCAGACATTCTGCTCTCATGCGCGCACAGGTGCCTAAAGTGACGTTCACGCAGATCTTATGCGCCGACATTGGGGGTTTTTACGCATTCAATAAAGGTGTTGCAGCGCTTGAATTGCGTGAATCTCGGGCCAGAAATTGATTCAGGTTATGACTTTGTTTACATAATCAAACAGGTTCTTGATTTATGGTTGTGAGTATCTGACAGTGAGGCGTTGTTTTTGATCCCCACACTTTAGGGGTTATGCACCATTTGACTGCAGTCATAACAACACAAACACCTGTGAGGGCGATCCTATTTGCCCTGTTGCCCTAAAAAGGCGTTCAGCTCTTGCTGACATAACTATCAGAAGGTTGCATTGTGGACAAAACAGATACGCCTCACGCCAAGCATTTTGAAAAAGTCGTAGATTGCCAATATGCCTGTCCCGCCCATACCCCTGTTCCAGAGTACATTCGCTTAATTGCTGAAGGACGCTATACCGAAGCCTATATGGTGAACTGGTATTCCAATGTATTTCCCGGCATCTTGGGACGGGTCTGCGATCGCCCCTGCGAGCCAGCCTGCCGCAGATCTCGCATTGACGAGCCTGTCGCTATTTGTCGCCTAAAAAGGGTGGCAGCGGATCAGCGTGATGACGATATTTCAGAATGGATTCCCAAAACGCCGTTGATCAAAAACGGTAAGAAAGTCGCTTTAATTGGTGCTGGTCCAGCCTCGCTCACGGTGGCGAGAGATTTGATGCCAAAAGGCTACACCATTGATATTTTTGACCGCGAAAAATCCGCCGGCGGTTTTATCCGCACCCAAATCCCATCATTCCGTCTTCCTGAGTCTGTTCTCAATGATGAGGTAGACCGTGTTTTGAATATGGGTGTCAATCAGGTTTTCAACCACGAAGTAACCAGCTTAAAAGAGATCCTGAGTCAGGAATACGACGCTATTTTTGTCGGTACGGGTGCACCCCTAGGCCGTGATTTAGACGCTCCCGGACGATACGACTGCGACGCCCAGGTTCATATCGGGATTCAATGGTTGGCCAATGTCTCCTTTGGCCATGTTGAAAAGGTTGCCAAGAAGGTCATCGTATTGGGTGGTGGCAACACAGCGATGGATTGTTGCCGTACTGCCAAACGACTCGGTGGTGACGACGTTAAGGTTGTGGTCCGATCAAGTTTTGAAGACATGAAGGCGTCGCCTTGGGAAAAGGAAGATGCGATTCATGAAGGTATTGAGCTGCTCTGCCACCATGTACCCAAGCAATTTGTGGTTGAGGATGGCCTGCTGACAGGCATGATGTTTGAGTTGGTGGAGTCAGTCTATGACGCCAAAGGCCGACGAACCCTGCGTCCCACAGAAGAACCTGATGTTTTTATCCCCTGCGATGAGGTGTTAATTGCAGTGGGTCAAGATACCGCGTTTCCTTGGATTGAGCGTGATATTGGCATGGAATTCAACAGCTGGGGTCAACCAGAGCTCGACGAAACGACCTTGCAATCGTCAATTCCCACCGTATTTTTTGGTGGCGATGCGGCCTTTGGTCCCAAGAACATCATCACTGCAGTGGCCCATGGCCATCAAGCAGCCAAGGGTATAGATGCATTCTTGATGAAGACGCCATTAGCGGAGCCGGGATTCAAACTGGTTTCTCAGAAAATGGGTGTTCATGACTGGAGCTACCCGAATTTTATTGACGAAAGCCTGCGCCATCCCGTTCCGATGGTAGATCTTCAAACAGCGCTTAGAAACCTCAGTATGGAAGTTGAACTAGGCTTTGACGAGAGAACCGCAGCAGAAGAAGCGCTGCGTTGCCTGAATTGCGATGTTCATACCGTATTTAGCGATGATAAATGTATTGAATGTAATTCCTGTGTCGATATTTGCCCCATGGATTGCATTAACTTTATTCCGAATGCAGAAGAGTCAGAATTGCGGATGGCATTGCGCGTACCAGCCAAAAATTTGAAGCAAGACTTACTGGTATCAGGAACACTCAAAACGGGCAGGGTCATGGTCAAGGATGAGGATGTTTGTCTGCACTGCGGTCTGTGCGCAGAGCGCTGTCCAACCAATGCTTGGGACATGCAAAAGTATGTTCCTCTAACGGCACAATTTTAGGCATATCCCCGCTGATAACGCAGGGTGTAAGTATCTAAAGGGTTAAGACACATGAAATCAATAAAATCAGTAAATGAATTGGTGGTGCGATTCGCCAATGTCAACGGTACCGGTTCTGCCAGTGCAAACGGGCTGTTTGCAAAGGCCATATTCAAATTAGGCCTACCTGTTAGCCCCAAAAATATATTTCCCTCAAACATTCAGGGGATGCCGACATTTTATGAAGTCAGGGTCAGCGAAAAGGGCTATCTAGGCCGTCGTGGTGATCAGGCTGATATTGTTGTCGCCATGAATGGGCAGAGTTTGGTAGCCGATATCAAAACCGTATTGCCGGGTGGCTGCTTTCTGTATGACAGCACCCGAAAATTAGATCCCGCATTGCACCGTGACGATATCCTGATGGTGGGCATTCCCATCACAGAAATCTGTTTGCGCGAATATCAAGATCCCAAACAGCGGATGCTGTTTAAAAACGTCATCTACATTGGCGCCTTAGCGGCGTTGATCGATCTCGATTTTCAGATCCTGGTTGATTTGATTTCAAAGCAATTTAAGGGCAAAGAAAAGCTAATAGCGCCCAATATTCACGCCTTAGAAATGGGTTTTCAAACCATTAAGGCGCATGTGGAATGCCCCATTGGTATCCGCGTTCGTCCAGCCAATAAGCCTCAGGCCGATGCGATATTGGTCGACGGTAACACGGCCGTGGCGCTGGGCGCAGTCTATGGTGGTGCCACTGTCTGTGGTTGGTATCCCATCACGCCCTCGACGTCTGTTATCGAAAACTTTGGTAAATACTGTGACCGTTTGCGTATCGATCCTGCTGATGGCAATAGGAACTATGCCATCGTGCAGGCTGAGGACGAATTGTCTGCCATCGGTATTGCCATAGGTGGCGCTTGGAATGGCTGTCGTTCTTTTACAGCGACCAGTGGTCCCGGTATCTCGCTGATGTCAGAGTTTTTGGGCCTGGCCTACTTCGCTGAAATCCCCATTGTCTTGGTCAATATCCAACGCGCAGGGCCATCAACAGGCATGCCGACCAGAACCCAGCAATCGGATGTGTTGGCCTGTGCCTATGCATCCCATGGCGATACACAGCATGTGCTGTTGTTTCCAAATTCTCCTGGCGAGTGTTTCGAGATGGGCGCTGATGCCTTTGATTTTGCAGAGCGACTTCAAACACCTGTGATCGTGATGAGCGATTTAGACCTCGGCATGAATGACCATTATTCAAAACCCTTCCAATGGACCAAAGACCGGTCCTATGACCGTGGCAAGGTGCTGAGCGCTGAGCAGCTGGACGCTATTGAGCGCTTTGGTCGCTATCTTGATGTCGACAAAGACGGCATTTGCTACCGCACCATTCCTGGTACACACCCTACCAAGGGCGCCTACTTTACGCGGGGTACTTCACGGGATGAATATGCCGTCTATACCGAGAGAGGCGATGAGTACGTTAAGAATATGGATCGCTTAACCCGAAAGTTCAAAACGGCCGCAGCGCTTATTTCGAGCCCTGAGATCCTCAAAAGCAACCAATCAACCGGCATTGGTGTTCTGTACTACGGTACGACCGACCAAGCCATGTCAGAAACTGCCGATTTGCTGACTGCCCAGGGTTGTCCAATAGACAGGCTTCGTATTCGGGCATTTCCCTTCCATGACGATGTGTTGTCCTTTATCGCAGCGCATGAACAGGTGTTTGTGATTGACCAAAACCGAGATGGCCAGATGAAGACGCTGCTTGTCAATGAGCTCGATATCGCGCCAAACGGTCTGAGGTCGATTTGTAATTATGATGGTTTGCCCATTACCGCGGAATTTATCGTGAAAAAAGTATTGGATGCGCAGCCAGCGGCTACAACATCTGTCAGTAAGAAAACTGCGGGGGTGTCAGCATGAGTTATAAAAAATCCCATTTTCAACACCCTTCCTTGGCTCGCAATGCCTTGGGTTTGACCTACCGTGATTATGAAGGGTCATTGTCTACCCTCTGTGCGGGTTGTGGTCACGATGCCATCAGTGCGGCGGTTGTTCAGGCATGCCATGAAACCAGCATTCCTCCGCATCGGGTCGCAAAACTGTCCGGTATTGGGTGTTCTTCAAAGGCCCCTACCTATTTTCTCGGTCAGGCACACGGCTTTAACTCGGTGCATGGGCGTATGCCGTCAGTAGCAACAGGTGCCAATATGGCCAACCGCGATTTGCTCTATATCGGCATGTCAGGCGATGGTGATACGTCAAATATTGGCTTTGGTCAGTTTGCGCATGTCATTCGTCGGCAACTCAATATGATGTATATCGTTGCCAACAACGGGGTCTACGGGTTAACCAAGGGCCAGTCATCAGCAACGGCGAAAATGGGCTCGACCACCAAATCGGGTGTTACCAACCTGTTGGGTGATATTGACCTCGCCACTATCGCCATCGACATGGGTGCAACCTTTGTCGCACGGGGCTTTTCAGGAGACACCACCCAAATGGTGACGCTCATGAAGGCCGCTATGGCACACCGTGGATTTGCTTTGATTGACATTATTTCCCCCTGCGTGACCTTTAACAACCATAAGGGTTCTGGTTATAGCTTTGACTATTTCAGAGAGCATGCTGAATTGGTCAATATGTCCGACTTTATTCCGATCCGAGAAGACATTGTTGTTGAGGTGCCGCCAGCAGAAACCCGTGAGGTGATTCTTCATGATGGTTCCATTATTCGGTTACAGCATGTGGCGCACGACCATGACGAAACCAATAAAATGGCTGCCATACAGGCGCTTCATACCGCGCGTGAGACTGACACGGTATTGACGGGCTTGCTGTATGTAGATCCCAATGCTGAAGACATGCACGATGTTTTGGGAACCACGACCACAGCTTTGAATGTGCTGTCTGAGAAGGAGCTGTGCCCGGGGTTGGATATTCTCGACAGCATCAATGTGGGTTTTCGCTAAAAGGTAACAGGGTTTGGTGTAGATCCAGTCATCATCGTCGGCGCCGGTAGGTTGTTTTGCAGGCGCCGACCCTTTTGTCTGATTCCCCTAGAATCAAAGTGCACCATGGCTCCTATAAAAGGGGTGCTGTGGTTTGTGAATCAGACGAAAATCCCCCCACAGCTTTTCAAATGCATCAAGCCAATGGTTGCCTCATAGACGCCTGGCTTTGATATCGCTGCGCCTTGATTCTGCCTGTGCGCACTGTGATTGAAGGGTAATGTGACATGCGCTGCCCCTGTGGTTCAGACCAACTCTTTACACAGGGTCTTAAACGGTTCGGCTATCCAACAGGGTAGGCTTGTATTCAAGGCTGATTGACGTATAATCCTGCCTCCTTTTTTCGCCTTCGATCTCGGTCGATGGCAAACGCTTGGATGCTACTTTACTGCGGCATCCATTTTCAAACTGTAGAAATTTTTCTACAGAAACGTAGACGGTAAGTGATTTTAAAGCTTACCCAGATAGGAGAACGCGATGGTATCTATACGCCTAGCACGTGGTGGCTCTAAGAAGCGCCCCTTTTATCAGCTAACCGTAGCTGACTGCCGTAACCCTCGGGACGGCCGTTACATCGAGAGAGTTGGTTTCTTTAATCCCTTAGCACGCGGCCAAGAAGAGGCCCTTCGCATCGATATGGATCGCGTTGCCTATTGGGTAGGAAAAGGTGCACAGCCAACTGAACGTGTATCTAGCCTTATCAAGCAATATCAAAAGACAGCTGTCTAATTGATGTTGTCGTGTAAATGAGCGGAGCCACCATGAATCAAAAGCAAGACATGATAACTGTTGGTAAGGTTTCATCCGTTTATGGAATAAAGGGTTGGGTGAAGATTTATTCTTATACCGAGCCTATGGATCGAATTCTTGACTATCAAGATTGGGTATTGGAGCTTAACGGCCAGTTTCACAACATTACCGTGGACAAGGGTCGCAGCCAAGGCAAGGGAATGGTAGCTCACATTGTGGGTTATGATGACCGTGAAAAAGCTGCACTTTTGAATGGCGCGTTAATACATGTCTCTCGGGATCAATTGCCTAAGCTAGATGAAGGCGATTTTTACTGGATTGAACTTGAAGGTTTAAGGGTTAAAACATTAGACGATCAGGATTTGGGAATTATCAAGTCTATGATGAGTGCTGGTGCAGCCAATGATGTGATGGTGATTAAAGGCGATTCGCTCGCCATTGATCGCGAAGAGCGCCTTGTGCCGTACCTGCCTGAAAAAGTGGTCATGGAAGTGAATCTCGAAGCCGGATGGGTTCGGGTTGATTGGCAACCAGATTACTAATACAGGGCATACACAACGTGAGATTTGACATTGTTAGCCTGTTTCCCGAGATGTTTTCAGCAGTTGCTGATTCGGGTGTTACAGGAAGGGCAGTGAAAAATGGTTTGATAACAATGGGTTTTTGGAATCCTAGAGATTACACCCATGACAAACACCGCACTGTGGATGATCGACCCTTTGGTGGTGGCCCAGGAATGGTTATGAAAGTTGAACCATTACAGGCTGCAATCAGGGATGCAAAAAATGCATCGACCATCCCAGCTCGCACGATTTACCTTTCGCCCCAGGGCAAAAGAATGGATCAGGCAAGCATCAATGCGTTATCACAGGAGCAGCGGGTGGTTTTGGTATGTGGTCGATACGAAGGTATTGATGAACGCATTATCGAAACTGAAGTAGATGAAGAATGGTCTTTGGGCGATTTTGTCCTGAGTGGTGGTGAGTTAGCTGCTATGTGCCTTTTTGATTCTGTTAGCCGATTGGTTCCAGGTGTGTTGAATCACTCAGAGTCTGCTGTTGAAGATTCGTTTCAAAATGGTTTGTTAGATTGCCCTCATTACACGAGGCCAGAAAGTTACTTGGGACGAGGAGTCCCAGACGTGTTACTCAGTGGTCACCACGAAAATATTCGACGGTGGCGCTTAAAGCAATCACTGGGTAGAACTTGGTTAAGACGATCGGATTTGCTCGATCAACGCGACTTGAGTCGTGAAGAGCAAATACTTTTGGACGAATTCAGGCGGGATTATTCCTTGCCGGGAGATCGGGAGCTGGAAAATGAGCAATAGAAATACGATTATTCAGCAAATTGAAGCTGATCAGTTAAAGAACGATGTACCTGCATTTGGTCCTGGTGACACAGTTGTAGTACAGGTAAAAGTAAAAGAAGGTACGCGTGAGCGTTTGCAGGCCTATGAAGGCGTTTGCATCGGTCGTCGTAACCGTGGTTTGGGATCTGCCTTTACTGTGCGTAAGATCTCTCATGGTGTAGGCGTAGAGCGTACTTTCCAGTTACATAGCCCAATTATTGCGAGCATTGTAGTGAAGCGTCGTGGCGCCGTGCGTCAAGCGAAACTTTATTACTTGCGTGAGCTGTCAGGTCGATCTGCTCGTATTCGTGAGAAATTGGAACCCCGCGGTTAATCACCGTCGATTAAAAAAGCAGCCTAGGCTGCTTTTTTTTTGCCTGTTGTAAAGGGCTTTTTGTTAGCCAGTTGGTAGTTGCTTGTCGTCCAATCTGGTAAAGTTGCGTCAATAGAATCTGTGCAAACAGGCCAGAATTCTCATCCTAAACAGAATCGTTTGCTTTTATCTCAGTGGCCTTTTGCCGCTA
>CAWUUZ010000176.1:0-6306 GCA_963925745.1 uncultured Pseudomonadales bacterium | reverse complement strand
GTAATATAGACCCTTTTCGGCTGCCTTTTCCTGCAAGGTTTGGGTAATGGCACCTGGCTGACAGACCACGGTGCGATCAACCGTATTGACGTCGTCAATGTGGTTCATGTAGTCAAAGGACACCACAATTTCACCCTGCATCGCGACAGCACCGCCACTCAGGCCTGTGCGTCCGCCAGAAGGCACAACCGCAAACTGGTGCCTGTTGGCAAGCCGCACCAACTGTTGCACCTGATCAATGGTGGTTGGAAAAACCACTGCCAAAGGGCTGGCTTCATAGACTCGGGTGGTATCGCAGCCATGGCTTTTGAGTGTTCCAGCATCGGTACGCACCTTGTTTGTGTCAAACAGGGTCGTCAGGGCAGCAATGATGTCGTCTTTGTTTAGGCCAGGCATGGTTGGTCGATGTCCTTAAAGATAGAAACAGGGTCTGTCACTGGCATTGCTGTCAGCACCAAAAACCGAATTCTACCCATTCAGGGCCTGATAGTCTGTCACTAATCGTATCTTTTTCAGCAGGCAGATTTATCGGCAGGCACCGCCTCTTGAATTGCAGGTGGCAGGGACGGGCGAGTGTCTGGGATTTGAAGGGAATTAGCGGCACTACCGAACAGCGGCAGCAAGGCACGCTGTGACTCAGGTAGGTGCGGCGTTAGAAAATACCCAGAAAGCGTTTTTGACGCAATTTTTCGTACCGCTGGGGTGATTTTGTTTCAGCAATATCAAGTGTAGAAAGGCCTTGAACAGCCGGAATCCATACCCTTAGCAGGCTGTGCGGCTAGACATAGTTGTCGCCAAAGGCAAAAGCAATGGTACGGCTAATTTCCATCAGCGACCGACCACTTTGTTGCTGCCATTCATTAAAACAGGCCTGTATTGTCGTTAGGCTGCGCTTGCTGGTTAGCCCACCATCAATCAATTGGAAGTTGCGCAGATAGCCTTCAACATCTCGCGATAACAGAAAGGTGTCCTTGCCAACAGCCCGCAGGCCATAGGGGCCTGTGTTGCCGCCCAGTCGCGCACCTTCCTTTTTGAGGTAATCCCAGAGTCCAATAATGTTGTCTGAGGGCCAATCTGCAACAAACTGTCCAAAGCTGCCGTGTTTGTCGGCTACCATCTTCATCATGTGTGCGTTGTCGATGATGGACTTTACCTTGGTATGGTTTCGAATAATCTGGGGGTCCTGCGCTTTTTCATCCAGCATATCGGGCGGCATCAACACGAGTTTGTCGATATTGAATTGCCAAAACAGATATTCAAAGTTGGGCCACTTTTGCTCTACGACCCGCCATACAAAGCCTGATTGAAAGACCTTTTTGGAAAATGCAGACAGATAGCGTGAATCGTCGAGCGCCACCAAGGCACTGTGGCTGGCAGGTTTCCCCAGCAGCAGGTTTAATTCTGCGTCACCACCTTTGCGTTCAGCAGCGCGGTGAAAGAGATCGTCAAATTTTTCCATAACAGTTTCACAGGTCTGGATGTAGCTAGCGTTATACACACAATACAGGGTAGGGGGCAATCATTGTCGAATGCCAGCCATAAAAAAGGGCGTACTGATGACGCCCCAATGAGGTACCTGTCTTTAAAGCGCTGTTATTCAGGCAATTCAACGTTGTGATAGATGTTTTGCACATCATCCAGGTTGTTCAACAAAGACAAAAAGCGTTCAAACTGTTCCATGTCGGCAGCAGGGATGGGTGCCAGGTTTTGCGGAATAAATTGAATCTCGTCTACCAAGAATTCGATGTCAGGCGTGGCTTCTTTGAGCGCCTGAGTCAATTTGAAGAATTCCGTATGGGGTGCAAATACCGTGACTTCACCGTCATCGCTTTCAATATCGGCGACATCGACGTCTGCCATGAGCAGGATTTCAAGTACGGCATCTTCGTCATCGCCCTTGAAACTCACGATGGCACTGTGGTCAAACATGTGGCTGACCGTACCCTGGGTACCAATTTTGGTCTTGGTCTTGGTAAAGCATTGGCGCACGTCGCCAAAGGTACGGTTGGGGTTGTCAGTCAAACAGTCGATTAACACCATACAACCGCCAGGACCAAAGCCTTCGTATCGGGCCGTGGAGAAATCTTCACCACCACCTGATTTGGCCTTGTCTACTGCCTTGTCGATCACGTGAGCTGGAACCTGACTGCGCTTTGCGCGGTCGATCAAACCCCTTAGAGCGAGGTTGCCATCGGCATCAGCGCCACCCGCTTTGGCACACACATAAATTTCACGACTGAAACGACTATATATCTTGGCCTTCATATCTGAAGTCTTGGCCATCGATTCTTTTTTGTTTTGGTATGCTCTGCCCATGGGTATCTTCCGGGGAAACTGTTTAAGAGTCGGCGAGTTTACAGCGTTCTTCGCGGCAAGTTAATAGGGCAGATCAATATTTGGTGCCAGCAGCCATCATAGGTTTTTTTGCATCACTCAACAAAAGCCCGCTCCACTACATAGTCTCCCTGCACACCTTTCTTGCTACTTTCTTCAAAGCCACGTTCATCCAAAATGGCACAGGTTTCCTTCAACATAGAAGGACTACCGCATAACATGACTCTGTCGCGTTTTGGATCAATTTCAGGCAAACCGATATCTGCATAGAGTTTCCCTGATGTCATCAGATCCGTTATCCGGCCCTGGTTTTGGTATTCTTCCCTTGTAACACAGGGGTAATAGATTAATTTCTCGGAAACCATGTCACCCAGATATTCGTGTTCAGCAAGTTCCACGGTCAACATTTCGTGATACGCCACCTCATTGACGAACCTGACGCCATGAAAGAGTACGACCTTTTCGAACCGGGCATAGGTTTCAGGGTCTTTGATAATGCTTAAAAAAGGAGCGAGTCCGGTACCTGTAGCGATCAAGAACAGGTTACGACCATCGCGTAGATCATCAATAACCAGTGTGCCAACGGGCTTGCTGCCAATTAACACCTCATCGCCGACATTCAAGTGCTGTAATCGGGATGTTAAAACACCATCCGGTACTTTAATGCTAAAAAACTCCAAATACTCTTCATGGTTTGCGCTGGCAATACTATAGGCACGCATGACGCTCTTGCCGTCTAATTCAAGGCCAATCATGATGAATTCACCATTGCGAAAACGTAACCCTTGGCTTCTGGTGGTCTTGAAAGAAAACAAGGTATCGTTCCAATGAACAACATCAGTGACTTTTTCAGTATTAAATTTCTTACCCATTTTGTCTCCGGCTCAAGGCCCTTAATTGCCAAATCGGTGGCCATGCTAACTTTTCGGTGTGGGCAACACAAATAAGACATCGTATGTAAACTGGTATTGCAGCAAGTAGTGGGTTGGCTGGCCGCATAGTTAACGCTAAAGAATCATAGCTGTAGGGGGAGCTGGTTCAGTCATCTAAAGCATTTTAAGAGTGCTGCCACGGTAATAGCGCCGTAGCAGTCAGGTGAAAACAAGGCTAGTTGCTGGATTTTCTTCTACTAATACCATCCAAGGCGCCCATAGCAAAGGCGGATAAAACAAAGGTGATGTGAATCAGCACGTACCACATGAGTTTGTCGTTGTTGATGTTGTCAGCATTCATAAATATTTTGAGCAAATGGATCGACGAGATAGCAACAATGCTGGCTGCAATTTTTGCCTTGAGCGATGACGTATCCATCTTGCCTAACCACGACAGTTTCTCCTCGCCCTCAGCAATGTCTAGCTGGGACACAAAGTTTTCGTAACCACTCATCATCACCATGACCAGCAGACCACCCACCATGGCAATATCAATAAGGCTGAGTACCACGAGTATGATGTCGGCTTCGGCAAAGTCCAAAATCCCCAGAAGAAGGTGCGCGACTTCTTGGAAAAATTTAATGCCCAAAGCAAAAACCGCCAGGCTCAGCCCCAAATAGATAGGCGCTAATAGCCAACGGGCTCTGTAGATCAAGGTTTCAAATATTTTTTCCATGCCTTCCTCAGTGAAATTCTGTGTCGCCAAATGAATGGCAACAGTACCTATTTGTCGCAAGTGCTTCAATAGCTGCACCCTGTTTTTGGAATACCCTGTTTGTCTTTACTCTATGTTGACAGCCTCGGGTTGACTTAACACAGCATTGTCGACAATAACTGGCTTTTAAGTTGAGGTTTTGGGTTTTAAGGTCTATATTGTCGACATTGTGTCATCAGAAGCAGGTCAATCGATCTATGAATGCACCATCCTACACCACAGAACATGCCGTAACGGCTGCTGACAAGACCTTCTTTCAATTAAGAAAGGACATTGTTGAGGGCGTGATACGGGCGGGTATCAAACTCAGTGAAACGGATTTGTCGACAAAGTACGGTGTCAGTAGGGCGGTGATCCGTGAAGCCATCAGCCGTTTAGAAACCTGTCACCTGGTAGAGCGTAAAGCCAACGTAGGGGCCCGTGTGGTGCGTCTGTCACCCGAGGGGCTCATCGAGCTCTATCAGATTCGGGAGTCACTGGAGGGCATGGCAGCGCGTCTGGCGGCTCAAAATATGACTGCTGCTGAAATTGCTGATCTGAGCGGTTTGTTGGATGCCCATTTTCTAACCGTCAAAACCGGTGAGTCCTATTACCAAGAAGCGGGTGATGTCGACTTTCATTACCGCATCATACTGGGTAGTAAGAATACCCATCTGATTACCCTGTTGCTGGATGGCATCTACCATCTGGTACGCATGTACCGCGTACAGCTCGGTATGGCTGGACCCCGTATCACAACCGCATTTGATGAGCACAAACACATTGTACAGGCCATATCCAACCGTGATGCCGAACTCGCAGAAATGCTGATGCGGCGTCATATCATGTATTCGAAAAACAACATCGCACAAAAATTGGTCCAACAGGATTCTTAACCGCAACCCTAACGTATGGAGATCACCCTCCCATGAGCGCAGGTAAAAAATTTAGACAAGCATTGGTTGAAAACAAACCCTTACAGATTGTAGGCACGGTTAACGCTTACTCGGCCATGATGGCAAAGCAGATCGGCCATAAGGCCATATACCTGTCAGGTGGCGGTGTTGCTAACGCCTCCTATGGTTTGCCTGATTTGGGTATGACCTCATTGAATGATGTGATTGTTGATGTACAGCGCATCACAGCAGCCTGTGATCTGCCATTGTTGGTCGATATCGACACCGGCTGGGGTGGGGCTTTTAACATCGCCAAAACGATCAGAGACATGGAAAAAGCGGGTGCAGCAGCGGTACATATGGAAGACCAGGTTGCACAGAAGCGCTGTGGTCACCGTCCCAACAAAGAAATTGTGTCAACGGATGAAATGTGTGACCGCATTAGGGCAGCAATCGATGCACGAACAGATCCAGACTTCTTTATCATGGCCCGTACCGATGCGTTTGCGCAGGAAGGTCTAGAGGCTGCGATTGCGCGGGCACAGGCCTATGTGGCTGCTGGTGCAGATGGCATCTTTGCTGAAGCAGTCAAAACCGAAGCGCACTACCGCGCCTTTGCAGCAGCGATTAACGTACCCCTGTTGGCCAATATCACCGAATTTGGTCAAACCGAATTGTGGAATAAAAAGCAGCTGGGCGCGTGGGGCGCAGCCATGGTGTTGTATCCCTTGAGTGCGTTCCGTGCGATGAACAAGGCCGCAGAAACCGTTTATACCGCCTTGCTTGAAGACGGCGATCAGAAAGCGGTGGTCGATATCATGCAGACCCGCATGGAACTCTATGATTATTTGGGCTACCACCAGTATGAGCAGAAACTGGACGCCCTATTTGCTGAAGGCAAAAACAAGTAAAACCGCATTCAATACCGAGCGACTTTAGAAACCTGATAAGAGGACAGAACAATGGTAGATAAAAAATTGAGTGGCGCAGGACTGCGTGGCCAAAGTGCAGGGGAAACCGCCCTCTGTACCGTAGGAAAATCGGGCAGTGGCCTGACCTATTGTGGCTATGACGTGTCTGATTTGGCAGATAACGCCACATTCGAAGAGGTTGCCTATCTGTTGTTTAATGGCGAATTGCCGACAGTGGCACAGCTGGCGAGCTACAAAGCAGAGCTGATGGCACAGAGAGATTTGCCACAGGCACTGAAAGACGTGTTGCAGTTGATACCAGCAGACGCACATCCAATGGATGTTATGCGAACCGGCTGTTCTTTCTTGGGCAACCTTGAGCCAGAAACCGATTTTTCTGAGCAAAATGTTGTGTCCAATCGCCTGTTGGCTGCGTTTCCAGCGATCATGGTGTATTGGTATCGCTATAGCCACGATGGCGTTGCGATTGACTGCAACACCGACGAAGACAGCATTGCAGGTCATTTCTTGAAATTATT
>CAWUUZ010000175.1:0-5105 GCA_963925745.1 uncultured Pseudomonadales bacterium | reverse complement strand
GAACATAGACAACAAGGTTGCCCACGGCGTCTTGGCGATGCGCCATACCCAAGGAATCAGCAAGACCTATAATAAAGCGCACCATCTGCTGTTCTTTCTTTGAAGGACGCGGTATTTGGCTGATCTGATAAAAATGATCCCAGAGATGTTTTGGTCGCTTTGGATAGTTATCAGGCTTCATGAAATCGCTTCCTTTGGATAAGACGAGATGAAATACAATAGCCGTATATCATAAGGCAAAACAGGGGTCTCAGGATAGACTCGAAGCCCCCCAAAGGCGAACAGATATCATAATCACAGCCCCTAAGGCAAAAACGGAAACAGCTACCTTAGCAAAGACGGGATGTGGCAGGCTGTCACTGGCTTGGGCTCGCTCAGCGCCAAATTATCAGGAACAATCTGCACAGGGCACTAAAAGCGCCCGCCAAGGCGAATACAGGGCGACTCTGATAATCTATGGTTTTTTAGTTGAATAATCTGACATTATTAAAAATATTATTATTTTAATCTGAAAATTGACCATTTATGGGAAGTAAGTTCATTTAAACACACTATAATCTTTCACCAAGTAGGGATTCAGAACCAAGCCACCCAATGTGCCAAGCCTTCTGAACCCAGTAAAATAACATCCAACTGGATTGAATGAGGAGCATTAACATGTTGATCGGCGTACCTAAAGAAATCAAAAACCACGAATATCGCGTGGGCCTAACTCCAGCTTCTGTTAAAGAATTAACGATCCGCAACCACAGTGTTGTTGTTGAAAACAATGCCGGTGCAAGCATTGGATTTTCTAATGAAGATTACATCGCTGCAGGCGCAACTGTTTTGGCAACCCCTGCTGAGATTTTTGCCAAGGCCGACATGATCGTAAAAGTGAAGGAGCCACAGGCTGTTGAACGCGCTATGTTGCGCCCTGGTCAGACCCTCTTTACCTATTTGCACCTCGCACCAGATACCCCGCAGACCCTAGACCTCGTAGCCAGCGGCGCAACCTGCATCGCCTATGAAACGGTTACTGATAACGGCGGTCGTCTGCCCCTACTCGCACCTATGTCAGAAGTGGCTGGTCGTATGGCTATCCAAGCTGGCGCACATTGTCTTGAAAAAGCACAGGGTGGCCGTGGCGTATTGTTGGGCGGCGTGCCCGGTGTTGAGCCTGCAAAGGTTGTTATTATCGGTGGCGGTGTTGTGGGTCAGAATGCTTTGGCAATGGCCGTTGGCGCGGGTGCTGACGTAACCGTTCTGGACATGAACATGAATGCTTTGCGTCACCTAGATAACCTTTATGGCAACCGCATCAAGACCCTGATGTCGAATGCACACAACCTTGAAGTCGCTGTGCTAGCAGCTGACCTCGTTATTGGTGGTGTATTGATTCCGGGTGCAGCAGCTCCTAAATTGGTCACCGCTGACATGATTTCTCGCATGCAAGCTGGCGCGGTTGTGGTTGACGTTGCTATCGACCAGGGTGGTTGTTTTGCAACATCCCATGCAACAACGCACCAAGACCCTACCTATGTTGTTGATGGCGTTATTCACTACTGTGTTGCCAACATGCCTGGTGGCGTTGCACGTACCTCGACACTTGCTTTGAACAATGCAACCCTGCCTTTCGTTGTTGCACTGGCGAACAAAGGGGCTAAGCAAGCATTGCTGGACGATGCACACCTACTCAAGGGCCTCAACGTTGCCATGGGTAAGATCACCTGCAAAGAAGTCGCAGAAGCGCAAAACCTGCCTTTTGTTGCTCCACTAGACGTTTTAGCAATGCTCTAGTAGTTCTGAACGGATTTGTGCGCGACCATCATGCGCATCCTGAGACTGGCTTTTGCCAGTCTTTTTTTTGTCTGACGACTTCTAATAACGTTTGTGCCCTTTTATTTTCCCCATATCCCCGTAGAATCCTCCGCCACAGGCAGAGGATGGTTGATTGAAAAACTTAAACAGCAAACAAAAGAAAGCAGCTACCTATATTGGTGGGCCTTTGCTTGTGTTAGCTGGAGCCGGCAGTGGTAAAACCAGTGTGATCACCCAAAAAATAGCCTACCTCATACAAAAATGTGACATCAAACCCTATAACATTGCAGCAGTCACCTTTACCAACAAAGCCTCGCGTGAAATGAAGGAGCGCGTTGGTAAGTTGCTCAAGGGCACCAGCACCCGTGGCCTAACAGTCTCTACCTTTCACAACCTGGGTCTGAATATATTGCGAAAAGAAGGCATGGTTATTGGCCTAAAAAGCAACTTCACACTGTTTGATCAACAAGACTCCCTATCGGTTATCAAGAACCTCATCAACGCTGAGTGCCCCAACGAAATATCCCAAGCGGACCACTTTCAACACCTCATCGGCAACTGGAAAAATGACCTCAAAGAACCTGATGAAGCCCAGTCTTGGGCAGAGGATGAAACCACCAACATCGCAGCACTCATCTATGCTTTGTACAACCGAATGCTCAAGGCCTACAACGCGGTTGATTTTGACGACCTGATACGGTTACCCACACAGATTTTTCAAAACCATCCCCCTGTACTCGAGAAGTGGCAAAACAAGTTGCGTTACCTACTCGTCGATGAATATCAGGACACCAACACCAGCCAGTATTTGATGATAAAGCTGTTGGCGGGAACACGCGCAGAATTGACTGTCGTGGGTGATGACGACCAATCCATCTATTCCTGGCGCGGTGCACGACCAGAAAATTTAGAGCTACTGGAGAAGGATTTTCCCTCGTTAAAGATCGTCAAACTAGAACAAAACTACCGCTCTACAGGCCGCATATTAAAGGCTGCCAACATCGTCATCGATAACAACCCCCATGTCTTTATCAAGAAACTGTGGAGTGATCGTGGCTTTGGCGATCCCCTGCGCATTCTGCGCTGCGCCTCTGATGAAGCTGAATCGGACCGCATCGCGCAGGAACTCATTGTCTTGCACCTACAGCGCGGCATCCCCTACAAGGACATGGCGGTGCTATACCGCAGCAACCACCAAAGCCGTATTTTGGAAATCCGCCTACAGACCAACCAGGTGCCCTACAAAATAAACGGCGGCACCTCGTTTTTCTCCCGTGCTGAAATAAAAGATGTCATGAGTTATTTGCGGCTGCTCACCAATCCCGATGACGATGCGGCCCTGTTACGGATTATCAACACACCCAGACGCGAAATAGGCCCCGCAACCCTAGAGAGTTTGAACCACTTCGCTTCAGCTCATGGCCTAAGCTTGATGCAGGGTTGCGTCCATCCTGACTTAGCGGCCGAGGTTTCTGACCGCGCCGCAAACCGTTTAAATGCCTTTGGCAACTGGGTAGCATCTGTATCTACAAAGATGTACCAGGCTGGAAAACCCACTGGCGTAATACGGGAGCTCTTGGCAGAGATGGACTACGAAAAGCATTTGCAGGGTGACAGCGCCTCACAATCTATGGCTGAACGACGGTGGAGCAATGTCAACCAGCTGGTCGACGCCATTGACACCATGCTCGACCAAGACGATCCAGATACCGATGAGCCTATGAACATCGACGATGCTGTTGCAAAGTTGGTTTTGCGAGACATACTCGAGCGCCAAGAAGAGGACGAAGAGGTCAACGCCGTGCAGCTCATGACACTCCATGCTTCTAAAGGATTGGAATTTCCCTATGTGTTTATCATGGGTCTTGAAGAAGAATTGTTGCCCCACCGCAATTCCATTGAAACAGGCGACATAGAGGAAGAACGGCGGCTCATGTATGTGGGCATCACCCGTGCACAACACCTTCTGACACTCACCTATGCTGCAAAGCGCAAGCAATATGGTGAGATCATAGACTGTTCACCAAGCCGTTTTCTAGACGAGCTACCTGCTGAAGACGTCGAATGGGAAGGTCGCAACGGCCATATTGACCCAGAACAAAACAAGGTCAGGGGAAAGGCCGTTTTTGATAGCCTAAATGCCTTACTCAGCGATTAATGCGGGCATTAATCCTTCTCCATGTGACACAAATAATAACCAACTGATTCAGTCAGCTTTGACTGATGCAAACAATTATGATGCAATGACACTGCAACAAAGCCATGACCCCAAAATAAATTCTCCTTTTCAGGATATATACAGGTTTCATTGTCAGTGCACTGCTATCATTTAGCTTTGCAACCACCAAGCGTACTGACACTGGATCCTCACATTTCTAGGATACATATGAGCGTTTTACGGCTAAAACACATTTTCCCCACTTTGATAAGCGTTGTGACCGCAGCCTTCATTTCAGTCAATACATTGGCTGCCTCCAAGGTTTACACCGTCAATGTGGTGCCACAATTTGACGCCCGTAAAATTGACGCCATTTGGACACCGATACTCGAACAGGTCACCGCTGCTACTGGCCTTGAGTTTAAACTCGTTTTATCGCCAGATTTCGAAAGCTTTGAATCCGACATCAAGACTGGATCCTACGATTTTGTTTATATGAATCCATACCACTATGTCGTGGGTAACCGCGAGCAAGGGTACCTACCCTTGATTCGTGATAAAGCCAAAGACCTCTACGGTATTATCGTTGTAAAAAACGACAGCATCATTACTGATGTTTTAGAACTGGACGGCGCGACCATTGCAATGCCGGGGCCGAATGCCTTGGGTGCCGCCTTGATACCGCGAGCGGAGTTTGCGACAAAATTTCACATAGCGCCCATCTATAAATATGTTGAAAGCCATGGGTCGGTTTATTTAAACGTGCTTACAGGTATGACAGACGCGGGCGGCGGTGTGCAAAATACCTTTAACGCTGAGTCAGAAAACGTGCGTAACAGTCTTCGTATTCTCCATGTCACAGAAAAAGTGTCAGCCCACCCAATCGCTGTCCATCCCAGAGTGCCGGCCGTGGATGCCACCTTATTTGCGGATGCTGTTATTGCTATGAATAATTCTGAGACAGGCAAAGCGCTTTTAGCTGCAATTCCTATGTCTGAGGCGGGATTGGCTGCGCCAAGCGACTATAGTAGGTTGCTAGAAATGGGGTTAGAGCCATTCTATGTTCAGTAATATAAAAACACATTTGGGCTTCAAAATAATACTGCCCTTTATGGCTGGATTTCTGCTGATTGCCTTTGGGTTAATC
>CAWUUZ010000174.1:0-3095 GCA_963925745.1 uncultured Pseudomonadales bacterium | reverse complement strand
ATGTAAACCACAGTGACAACATTGTGTTGCTCAATCCAGAAGGGAAGTTGGTCGCACTCTTTAGACCGCCCCACACCGCTGATGCGATGGCGGCAGTCCTGAGCCGTTTGATGCTAACGCAGCCCTAATGCTGGCTGGTTTATAGGGTGCTGACAGGCCTGTGTCTGTCTCTTGCAGCCTAGCCGGCCACGTCACCGGCGATATCCATATCGGTTGTTTCAGGTTCTAAGGTCAGCCATTCGTTGATTTTGGTGCTGAGAATGTCTATTCCCTGTTTTTTCAACGACGAAAACAGCTGCACGCTTACCAAGTCTGCACTACCCGCCATCGATTTGCGCACCTCTAACAGCGTTGACTGTGCCGCGCCGCGTTTGAGCTTGTCTGCCTTGGTCAACAAGATATGGCAGGGTAACTGAGAGGCAATCGCCCAATCGAGCATATCGGTATCAAATTCTTTGAGTGGGTGGCGAATGTCCATCAACAACACCAAACCACGCAGTGACAGTCTTTTTTGCAGGTACTCTTCCAAATGTTGGTCCCAGTCGGCCTTGGTGGTTTTGGCCACACGGGCAAAGCCATAGCCGGGCAAGTCAACAATACGCTGCACCATGTTGCCCATGGTAAAAAAGTTGATCAGCTGGGTGCGTCCGGGGGTTTTACTGATACGTGCGAGCTTGGTTTGCTGCGCCAAGGTATTCAATGCGCTGGATTTACCGGCATTTGACCGTCCCGCAAAGGCGACTTCTGCCCCAATATCGGGTGGGCACTGGCTTAATTTTGAAGCGCTGGTCAAAAATCGTGCCTGGTGAAAGTTCACCGATGGTTTTACTGTCATGGCGTTGCGGGCCTTCGTATCAAAAAAATGGACGTCCAATGGGCTGTTTTTGGGTCTGAGACGTTAAAAACAGCCGTGATCTGGTCTGGTATCAGGTAGTTTAACGATTTCGCGGAGATACCGACAGCATCATTGTGAAAGAGATTTCACACAGACTGTCAGTTTTTTTTGATCCAACACCCTGTGGCGTTATGGACTTCCCCGGAAGTTAATTCATATAATAGCCCCCCAGAATTTTAGGTACAGGCGGTAGGACTGGTGTCTGTGCACTGTAACTCACCCAAGTTCAAAACTTCAGGACACATCATGAGACATTTTATCACAGTAATCGCCATAGCTTTGGCAACAATGGGTTTTGCCCATGCAGCTGGCAGCGCTACTGCAGGACAGGGAAAAGCAGGCATGTGTATGGGCTGTCATGGTATGGACGGCAACAGCATGGTTCCGATGTTCCCGTCACTGGCTGGCCAAAACGAACGCTATATTGCTAAGCAGTTGGCTGACACAAAATCAGGCGCCCGTGTTATCAATGAGATGACCGCACTGGTTGGCATGCTACAGCAGCAAGATTTTGAAGACCTCGGCGCCTTCTATGCAACCCAGACCATTAAGCCAGGCCAAGCCGGTGCTGCAGATCAGGTTGCATTGGGTAAGTCGATCTATATGGGCGGCAATGTTGAAACTGGCGTAACCGCTTGTGCGGCCTGCCACTCTCCTACAGGTGCGGGTAACAGCGGTGCTGGTTTCCCAAGCCTCGAAGGTCAGCATGCAACCTATGTCGCTGCTCAGTTGCGTAAATTCCGTCTGGGCGCACGCCACAGCGGTGCAGCAACAGCTGAAGTTCGTACCAACGATGGTGATACCCGCATGATGCGCGATATTGCTTTCAAGCTAAAAGACTTTGAAATTGATGCATTGGCAGCCTATATCGCTGGCATGTAATGCTCTGCAAAGTTTTCGAAAAAGCGGCACAAGCCGCTTTTTTTTAGCGTCGATTTTGGCACAATGGCACACAGTCGCTGTTTCCCCTAGGCTGATTGGTTTTCGGGTAGGGTTAAACAGGCTTATACAGGGGAAAGACCCATCCCTGTCACACTTTATTTTGGAGTAACCGCATGCGCAAGATCACCCTAGCTATGATGGCTCTGCTATCTGCTCTAACCATTTCATCTGTGCAAGCAGAAACCTATGTTGCTGGTAAGCATTACAAGGTTTTGGAAACGCCTTTGCCCGTTGTGATGAAAGACGGCAAGACCGTTGCAGTATGGGAATATTTTTCCTACCTATGCGGCCATTGCTTTAACTTTGAAAAGCCGGTTACCGCTTGGGCAGAACAGTTGCCTGAAGCCGTGCAGTTTGAACAGGTCCCTGCGATCTTCAATGCCAGCATGATGCCAGGCGCTCAGACCTATCATGCCCTTCAGGTGATGGGTGTTGATAAAGACCACCGTGTTAGCCAGGGCATCTATGATGCGATTCACTTGGCTGGTTTTCCTGCAAAAACGCTCGGCCAGTACACCGCCCTGGTGAAGAACCTGGGTGTTGATGCTGACCTCTTTACCAAAACAGCCAACTCCTTCACCGTGAACGTGCGCGTGAATCAGTCAAAATCAGCAACCTATGGTGGCCGCTTAGAAGGCACGCCGAGTTTGTTGATCGCTGGCAAGTACATGATTATCTCTAACGACTTTGTTCCGGGTTTTGACGCTGTATTGAGCGTTGCTGACTTCTTGATTGCTCAGGAACTGGCTCAGAAATAAAGACCCTTTTGGAAACAGTCGGCGCGTACGGCTGTCTCTAACAGACTTTATCCTGTTAGCTGCTGTTAGACAGACACGAGAGGGCCTAGATGGCCCTTTTTTTTGGCCCGCGTTTCTGCAAAACGAATTCCCCCTGCCGGAACCAAAGGTCCTATACTGATGGTTAGAAGCACCTTTCTTCGTCATACAGAGCATTACAAAGACTATGTCCCTGCAACCTGCCAGTGCCCTATTTCCGCCGCCGCCAGACATGGCAGTGGCGCCCGATGTACACACACTCAGACTTTTGAGTTTGAATGTGCAGGTAGGCATTTCAAATAGCAGCCTACGCCACTATCTGTCTAACCTCTGGCAGCATTTACTGCCATCAACCACCCGTATGCGCACCCGAGACAAGGTGTCTGCCTTGCTAAATGCCCGGCAGTTTGAGTTGCTGTTTTCGACGGTCGACACCTTGCAGGTGATTGTCGGAACTGATTTTGAGTTCCAAGCAGATACCG
>CAWUUZ010000173.1:0-3584 GCA_963925745.1 uncultured Pseudomonadales bacterium | reverse complement strand
ACGGTGCCAAAAGACGTCGAGCGTTTGCGCGTCAAGCTGGGACAAATCTATGCCCTGGGCGTGTGCCTCTTTTTCTATCCACGCTAACCGCTGTGAGAATTTGAGGTTTGCGCCCGCCACACTCCGTTCCGCATCGAGGTCTAATTTGCGGGCCAGGTTAGAGACGCTAAAGAAAACGTCTCCCAATTCATCTTCAGTCGCTTGCTGATCGCCCTGATGATAGGCCTGTTCCAATTCGTCGAGCTCGGCGCGAATGACAGAAAAAAGCGCGCCCGCATCTGGCCAGTCATAGCCCAGCTTGGCAGCCTTCTTTTGAATTTTGGTGGCACGTTGGACCGCCGGCATCGCCTTTGGAATATCGGTCAGTACGCTGTGAAAAACGGCTGGATCACGTTGCTTTTCTTGGGCCTTTAGCTCATCCCAACGACCCCGAATCGACGCAACATCAATGGGTCCGTCTACCGATCTGCTCGACAGGGTTCCTTCTGGAAATACGTGAGGGTGCCGTCTGAGCAGCTTGGTAACAACGCCATCTACCACGGTATTGAAATCAAAGTACTGAGCCTCTGCACCGAGTTGGCTGTAAAACACGATGTGAAACAGCAGGTCACCGAGTTCCTCAGCAACATGGGGCCAGTTCTGGTGGTCTATGGCATCGACAACCTCATACATTTCTTCCAATGTATGGGGAACCAAGTCTTGCCAATCCTGTTTTAAATCCCAGGGGCAACCATCCTGCGGGTCACGCAAACGGGCCATCAGGGTTAAGAGGTCGGTAACCCTGTGCTGCGTCATTATGACTGCCTCGGCTGATCGACTGTGCGTATCACCGAAGCAACGTTTGGCACGGTGCGAATCCGCGCCATCAAACGCCCAAGTTGGTTAATGCTCTCGACTTCAACCGTCAAACGGGTTCGTGCCATGCTCTCGATCGCGTCTGTCAGGGTAATGACCGAAGTGGCGTTAACCCCCTCGTTGGCAACCATGTTCATGATGTCGCGCAACAAGCCCGTTCTGTCATAGGCATCGACATCCAACATGACGGAATAAAAGGTCCTTTCCTGATGGGACCAACTGACCTCAACCATACGCTCTGGTTCATCGGCTTTCAGCTGGAGGCCGTTGATGCAATCCTGCTTGTGAATAGACACGCCGCGACCAACGGTAATATAGCCGATAATCGGGTCGCCTGGCAGCGGCTCACAGCAACGCGCCATTACGGTTAATAACGAACCAACACCATGAATCCGTACATCGTTATCAGCAATGTGTTTCTTGCTGGGGCGACTGACCTTGACGACTTGCTGCTCAGGCTTTCCGAGCATTTGTTCTGCGGCATGCACGATCTGCATCAGACGCACATCACCCGCACCGATAGCGGCGAGCATGTCATCGCCTGTGTCAAAATTGACCTGCTGTGCCAGCTTGTTCAGGTCAGGCGCTTTCAAACCAAAGCGTGCCAATTCGGCTTTCACAGCTCTCAGGCCGTATTCTATGTTTTGATCCCGATTTTGAATTTTAAACCAGGCCTTAATTTTCGCTCTGGCACGGGAAGTATTGGCATAACCGAGGTCTTGGTTGAGCCAATCACGGCTTGGTGTGCCATTTTTGGTGGTTAAAATCTCAACCTGGTCGCCGGTATGGAGCAAAAACGTGAGCGGTACAATGCGGCCATTGACCTTGGCGCCACGACAGGAGTTCCCGACCTCTGTATGCACCTTGTAGGCAAAGTCTATTGGGGTGGCATTGGACTGCAGATCCACCACATGCCCCTCTGGGGTCAGCACATAGATGCGGTCTTCGGTGGATTCGATAGCACCAAATTCAGCGACCAGAACATCAATCCCGCCGAGTTCCTCATGCCAATCCATGACCTGTCTGAGCCAGGAAATCTTTTGCTCGTAGCCTTTTGAACCGTTATTGGTATCGGTGCCCTTGTACTTATAGTGCGCACAGACGCCCTTTTCAGCATCTTCATGCATGTTAAAGGTGCGTATTTGAACCTCTAACACCTTACCCTCTGGCCCTATCACAGCCGTATGCAGTGACTGATATCCATTGGGTTTGGGGTTGGCTATATAGTCATCAAATTCCTTTGGAATGTTGCGCCACTCAGCATGCACAATACCCAGAACCGCATAACAATCACGCACCTCTTTAACCAAAATGCGCACAGCCCGTACATCATAGACCTGGCTAAAGCTGATCTGTTTGCGCTGCATTTTTCGCCAAATGCTATAGATATGCTTTGCACGCCCATCTATCTGCGCACCCTCGATGCTGGCCTCGTTGATTGCCAACTTCAGTGAGCTGGTGACCTGGGTAATAAAGGACTGTCGATCAAGGCGCTTTTCGTCCAGTAGGGTTGCGATTTTCTTGTACTGCTCGGGTTCCAAATACCGAAACGACAGGTCTTCGAGTTCCCACTTAATTTGTCCAACACCCAAACGGTGTGCCAGCGGTGCATAGATATCAAATACTTCACGCGCCACCTTAATTTTTCGGGTCTCTGGTGCGTTTTTAACCGCCCGAATGGCACAGGTTCTCTCGGCCAACTTGATGAGGGCGACCCGCACATCATTGACCATGGTGACCAGCATCTTTCGGATGCTTTCCAATTGCGCATCGCGTTGTCCGAGTACCGCTTTTGGGCTGATATTCTGCTGTTGGTGCATGGCTGCCATCTGCAACACACCCTGAATCAGTTTGGTCACATTGGGTCCAAACTGGTCCTTGACCGTTTCGATCGGCAACTTGCCTTCGCGTACTGAACGATAGAGGACACAGGCCACCAAGGATTCCTGATCCATGTTTAATTCTGCGAGCATTTCCGCCATTTCAAGACCGGTTTTGTACGAGCTCAACCCCTCAGACCAGACGTGTTCTGCAACATCCACAGACTGGTCTGCCACGCGGGCAATACGGCAGGCACGCAACAACTCGTCTGAATCTAAGACGTTGGCGTGCGCCTGTATGCGTAGCAACCAAGCATCAAGGTCTACTGTCCCATCTTTAAAAACGGGATGGTCTTCTCGTACTTTTACCATGCTGCTATTTGCCCTTTTGAAACAGGGTCATACTTTCTATATGCCCTGTGTGCGGGAACATGTCTATCAATCCCGATTTCACGATACGAAACCCCTGCGCTGCCAAGGTATGGCTATCGCGTGCCAAGGTGGCGGGGTTGCACGATACATAAACGATGCGCTTAACGTCAAATTTTGCGATTTCCTGACAGACTTGAGCGGCGCCTGCACGGGGTGGATCTAACAGAATACTGTCGAATGCCTTTTTACCCCAGTGACGGCTCCATCCTTCCACAAACAGGTCTTGTTTGACAAACCCCAAGGAGGTGCAGCCATTCAATTGCGCATTTTCAATACCCTGTTGCACGGCGAAGGCATCAGACTCAACGGCGACAACCTGGGCACCACGCAGGGTCATAGGCACACTAAAATTACCACTGCCTGCAAATAGGTCCAAAACCCGGTGACCCGGTGCCAAGGACAACCAGTCGATGGCCTGCAAAATCATCTTGCCGTTGATGTCAGGGTTGACCTGTGAGAACTGCCAAGGATAGGCCA
>CAWUUZ010000172.1:0-19053 GCA_963925745.1 uncultured Pseudomonadales bacterium | reverse complement strand
CAGGCAACCAGACCACCGGCCAGACCAAACCAGAAACCCATGTACAAAAAGGGCCGTCTTACAAAGGCATTGGTACCACCGACCAGCTTAACCACTAAGATTTCCGCCCGCCTAGATTCGATCGCCAAGCGAATGGTGTTGCCAACGACCAACAGCACCGCCATGGAGAATAACACCGACAGGAATCCCACCAGGGTTTCTGCCAGCTCGCTTATTTGGTTGATACGCTGCACCCACAGCAAATCCATCTGGACATCGGTGACATCGGGTAAGCCGTCTAACATGATTTTTAAACTTTCGACCGCTGCCGCCGAGGTGTCGACAGGCTTTACGATGATGACGTCAGGCAAGGGGTTGGTTTCTAAGCTATCGACGACATCGGTTAAACCCGAATAGGCGCGAAACTCTTCCAGACCCTGAGCAGCGGATACAAACTGGGTTTCACTGATTTCAGGACGCAGTGCCAAATCATCGGCCAGCTTCTGCCCCGCTCCACCACCCCTGCTGACATCCATATAGAGGGTCAGTTGCGCACCCGACTCAATGGGTCCGACCATTTGCTGGACGTTGAGCAAAAACAAGTACATCAAGGCTGGTAGGCTGAGCGCAATGGCGATCACCATCCAGGTCAACATGGACGAGACAGGACGCCGTAACATTTGCATCAGACTGTCCAACGCCAAACTGCGGTGGTGTCTTAACCAGGCGTCACGTTTCTCAGAAAAACGCACACGTCTGATCTCTGCGCCCTTCTTGGCTTTAACGCTCATTGGATTCAGTCCTTCCCGTGTGAATCATCTGACCTGCCTTTAACGTCATCACGCGAAATGGCATACGGGCAATCAGGCCCAGGTCGTGACTTGCGATCAATACGGTGGTGCCGACACGGTTAAAGTCGGCAAACAAATTCATAATTTCTCGGCTCAGAACGGGGTCTAGGTTTCCGGTTGGCTCATCGGCTAACAACAGTTTTGGTTTGGTCACCACTGCACGCGCAATGCCAACACGCTGTTGCTCACCACCCGATAACATAACGGGCAGGTAATCCGCCCTATCGAGCAGGCCGACCTTGTCTAAGGCGGCATGGACACGCCGTGCGATATCTCGGGGACCTTCGCCTTCAATCACCAGAGGCAAGGCGACGTTATCAAAAACCGATTTATCCATCAGCAGATGGTGGTTCTGAAAGACAATGCCGAGCTGACGTCGGTAAAAGGGAATCTGATAGTGACTCATGTTATTGAGTAATTGACCTGCCACCCGTACCTGACCACTTGAAGGCCGTTCAATATTGGCAATGAGTTTGAGCAGGGTACTTTTACCCGCGCCTGAGTGTCCCGTCAAAAAGGCCATTTCACCCTGATCCATTGAAAAGGACAAACCAGTAACGGCCTCGTGACCGCCTTTATAGCGCTTGGTAACCTGCTCAAATTCAATCATTCGGATTCGCCAGAAAACAGTGCCTGGGTAAACACCTGTGCATCAAAGGGCTGCATATCATCGATACCCTCTCCCACACCAATAAAGCGTATGGGCAAGTTCATTTGGCGTGCCAATGCAAAGATGACGCCACCTTTAGCCGTGCCGTCTAGCTTGGTCAACGCCAAACCGGTGACAGGCACCGTTTTAGAAAATTCTTTTAATTGGCTGATGGCATTCTGACCCGTGCCTGCATCCAATACCAACAATGTTTCATGGGGTGCATTGGCATCGAGCTTCTGCATGACACGCACCACCTTTTCCAACTCAGCCATCAAATGACCTTTGTTTTGTAAACGCCCAGCCGTATCGGCAATCAAAACATCGATGCCGCGCGCCTTGGCAGCAGCAACCGCGTCAAAAATAACCGATGCCGAGTCTGCACCCATGTGTTGGGCAATCACGGGCACATCGTTTCGCTCACCCCAGACCTGCAACTGCTCAACAGCCGCAGCACGAAAGGTATCACCGGCAGCCAACATGACGGACAGGCCCTGCTTCTGGTAATAATGCGCCAACTTGCCAATGCTGGTGGTTTTACCTGCGCCGTTGACGCCGACAACCAAAATTACAAAGGGCTCTTTTTGCTCTGGAATCTCAAGCGGCTTGCTCACAGGCAACAAGATTTTGGTTAGGATGCTTTGTAGGCGTTCATAGAGTGCACCCGAATCCTTTAACTCTTTTCGACTCATGGCCTGAACGAGCTCATTCATAATCGACTGGGTGGTTTCTACACCCATGTCGGCCATAATCAACTGGGTTTCAATTTCGTCAAACAGGTCATCATCAATCTGTCGGCTACCCAAAATAAGCGTTGAAAGCCCATTGGCAAAGGACGACCGCGTGCGACCTAGGCCCTGACGAACCCGGGTAAACCAAGAGACCGGTTTTGTGTCAGGCGTTTCTTTGGTCTGGGGTTCTGGGGTAGGTGCCA
Organism: uncultured Pseudomonadales bacterium; assembly: GCA_963925745.1. Taxonomy (GTDB): domain Bacteria; phylum Pseudomonadota; class Gammaproteobacteria; order Pseudomonadales; family Natronospirillaceae; genus CAJXZL01. Next base: position 16,640 of record CAWUUZ010000172.1, on the reverse strand, counting down.
CAATGGCGGGCGTTACAACCTCAGGCGCTTTAACCTCAGGTGCTTTAACCTCAGGTGCTTTCAGATCAGCTCTGACATCTGGCTCAACAGGCTTTTTAGGTACTTTCTTTCCAAATCCAAACATAGCTTTTTATGGCACTCTTAAAAATTAGGCTGTGCTGCTCAGTACGCAATGCTAAAATCCGCAAAACGACAATGGCTCAAATCACAGGATGATGTCGAGATCATAGCCGAAATATACCTCTATAGTCGATACTCAACCCGCTAGGATCGTTAACTACATGGCTATTTCCAAAACAAAGGGCGCCCACTCGAGCATCCGCATTATTGGTGGAGAATGGCGTGGCAGAAAGCTACCCGTTTTAGACGAAAATGGCTTGCGTCCAACACAGGACCGCGTGCGTGAAACCCTGTTTAACTGGTTAGCGTCTCAGGTTGTGGGCGCACGGGCAGTCGACTTGTTTGCTGGCACTGGCGCGCTCGGTCTTGAAGCCCTATCCAGAGGCGCAACCCAGGTCGATTTTATCGACGCCAACAAGCGTGTCGCACAGGCACTTAGCCAGAATTTACAGCTGTTAAAGGATACCCGTGGCCGTGTTCACTGTATGAGTGCCCTGCACTGGCTAGCGCAACAGCCAGACAACAGCATTGACCTTGTTTTTATGGATCCGCCCTTTGGTAAAAATCTCTGCCAAACGGTTGTAGACCACCCTGACTTTGCACGGGTATTGGCTCCCAATGCCCTGATTTATACCGAGCACGAGAAGGCGTTGACACTCAGTACCACCCTGCACCGACTCAAAGAAAAAAGCACTGGCAGTCTCACCTATAGCCTGTATGATTATTCGTAAATTAGGCTGTGACTTGAGATTCAAAACAAGAGATTCACATCACTGAGCAGCCTTCAGTTACAGGGTTTGGGCATGTGACCCAATCGCTGTTAAACAGACCTCTCAGGGGTTGCCATGCCGACTTCGGATCCGTTATCCCGCGCCTTCATTGCCATGAAGGACAGCTTTCGTCGCCAACCGTATCCAACGGCGGAGCAACGCATCCAGTGGCTCGACACACTAAAAGACCTGCTCCTGTCGCACCAAGATGCCCTGATTGCAACGATATCTGACGATTTTGGCCAGCGGTCATCAAGCGAAACCCGACTCCTCGAGCTCGTACCCCTCTTGACTGCCATTCGATACCACAAGAAGCGACTACGCCGCTGGATGAAGCCAAGCCGACGTCTGACCCCCCTGCTATACCAGCCTGCGCGTTCCCGGGTAAACTATGTGCCACTGGGTGTCGTTGGCATTATTGTGCCCTGGAACTACCCCCTTTTCCTGGCCATTAGCCCGATGATTTCTGCCCTGGCAGCAGGCAACAGGGTCATGGTAAAGATGTCTGAATCTGTTCCAAAAACCGGCCTGTTGCTAGACCAACTCTTTCAAAAGCATCTCGGTTCCGATGTGGTACAGATCTTTAATGGAGACGTGGGTTTCGCGCGTGCCTTTACCAGACTGCCCTTTGACCACCTTATTTTTACTGGTGCCACGGGCGTTGGACGTCACGTTATGGAAGCGGCTGCAGAAAACCTAACCCCCGTTACCTTGGAACTCGGTGGAAAATCACCCGTCATCATCAGCCGAAACATCCCCATCAGTGTGGCCGCCAAGAGACTGGTATGGCCAAAGGTACTCAACAATGGGCAGTCCTGTACCGCACCTGACTATATTTTCTGCCCTGAGGAACTGCTTGAAGACTTTATTACAGCCTTTCGTGCCGAATATTTACACCAATTTCCAAGCCTCGATCACAATCCGGACAGCACCAGTATCATCAATGACATGCACTACCAGCGTTTGACCGACATGTTAAAGGACGCAGAGGCCAAGGGCGCAACCCTCCTGCCACTCCATAAACACCGTGACGACGGTAGCCGCATCATGCCCATCACGCTCATGACACAGGTGACAGACGACATGACGGTGATGCAGGAAGAAATTTTCGGCCCCATTTTGCCCATCATGACTTACCAAACACTCGACAGGGTGTACGACTATATCGCCAGCAGACCACACCCCCTTGCACTGTATTTCTTTGGCTACGACAAGCAAGAGTGGCAAACATTGGGACAGCGCTGTCATACCGGTGCGTTGGTGATCAATGATGCAGCCATTCATCCCGGCAATGATGCCCTGCCTTTTGGCGGTGTCGGTGCGTCGGGAATGGGTGTCTATCATGAGCGCGAGGGCTTTGTTGCCCTGTCGAATCTCCAGTCAGAATTTGTGCGGGGGCGGTTGTCATTGTCTCGAATCATAGGCGCACCGCCCTATAAAAGACTGTTCCCGCGCCTGCTTCAAAAGCTCTTTATTCGTTAACCAGCAATTCGAACGTAAAGACAGGCGCACAAAGTGTAGCGTGCCACAGGCCCATCCTGTGCACTGAGATTTGTGACTACAACAAATATCAGCTACCATTCGCGCCGCTTTCTTAAACGGTGAGTCCCAATGACAAAAGTCGTGTATCCAGGCACATTCGATCCCATCACCAATGGTCATTTAGACCTGGTTGAAAGGGCTGCAACCCTATTTGACCATGTCATTATTGCGGTTGCCGCAAGCCCAAAGAAGAAGCCACTGTTCGACTTAGAAGAACGTGTTCACCTGACACGCAAGGTAACCGAACATTTACCCAACGTGACTGTGAGCGGCTTTGAAAATCTTTTGGTCGACTTTGTTGAAGCACAGGGCGCTAGCGCTATTTTGCGTGGACTTCGCGCCGTTTCAGATTTTGAATATGAATTCCAGCTTGCCAACATGAACCGCCAACTGGCGCCCCATGTTGAAAGCATCTTTTTGACACCCACCGAACACCTCTCCTTCATCTCATCAACGATGATACGAGAAGTATCCTCGCTGGGTGGTGACGTGAGTAAATTTGTACATCCCGCTGTTGGGCAGGCGCTAAAAGTCGCTCATGCCGCAGCAAAAAATGCGTGATTGAGGAATAGAAATGGCATTGGTAATTACCGACGAGTGCATTAACTGTGATGTTTGCGAACCAGAATGTCCCAATAATGCGATCAGTGAAGGCGTCGAAATCTATGAAATCGACCCGAATCTCTGCACCGAATGTGTTGGACACTATGATGAGCCACAGTGCGTACAGGTATGCCCCGTAGACTGTATTCCCAAAGACCCCGATCATGTTGAAACGCCAGATCAGTTAATGGCAAAGTATCACATCATCACGGCAGCCTAGGCTGCCGCGTTATTTTTCAGCCTCAGATTCTAGAGTAACTTCAAAGCCTGCTTGACCTGTCCCAGATGACGTCGACTCACAGGCAAGGGATCGGTAACGCCTGATAACCAAATCAATGCCTGCCCTGTGGCATCCTTACCCAACCGCTCAATCGCATTCTTTGCCACCAGCGCATTGCGGTGAATCCGAACAAAACCCCGTACAAATTCCGCTTCCAAACCCTTCAAAGGTTCATCGAGCAAGTACTCATGCTCGCGTGTCACCACCTGGATGTATTTTTGCTCAGCCTTGAAGAAGATGACAGCCTCGAGACTCACCAGCTCTATGCCACGGTGGCTGTGTATGGTGAGGTGTGTTCTAACCGTGTTGTCTGGCTCAGAGGCAACCAACTGCGCTGCCTGAAGCCGGTTGATTTTCTTGGCACGACGAATGGCCTGTTCTAATTCAGGCAACCGCACCGGTTTTAACAAATAATCAATGGCCTGTACCTTGATAGCGTCCAAGGCGTGTTCCTCAAAGGCGGAACAAAAAATGATGGCTGGTGGTTCGACCATTTGGCTGAGATGCCGGGCCACGGCAAGCCCATTCATGCCGGGCATCCGTATGTCGAGCAGCAGCAAATCAGGCTGATAGCGGTTTACCTGGTCAATGGCTACCAAACCATTATCGGCTTCGTAAACTGCCTCTATCAGGGTCATGGTATCCAAGAAACGAATCAATCTTTGTCGCGCAAGGGGCTCATCATCTACCACCAATACCTTCATGACCGCTCCTTCGTCTGCGTACTGGGTTTCGGGATATGTATGATGCAGGTATAGGATAGGTCACGCACCGTTCCCACGACCTTGGCTTCATCACCAAACAAAGCCCGCAATCGGTCCTGAATATTTTCCACGCCCATTTGGTTGCCCCCACTTCTATCCGCATAGGCAGGCAGGGGGTTGGTGACGGTTATCTTGAGCATCCTGTCGGAATCGTGTAATCGCACCTCAATTTCACCACCCTCTGGTAGCTTTTGAATGCCATGGACCACGGCATTTTCTAGGATCGGCTGCAGGGTTAATTGCGGTATCTGCCAAGCCGTTAAATCAGCATGTTCATGCCAGGTAACCTTCAGCCGCTCCCCCAGTCTTAGGCCTTCCAATGAGAGATAGCGCTTACATAGAGCGATTTCCTGATCCAGGGTAACCAGCTCAAAAGACTGCTTCAAGGTTGCGCGAAAGATGTCGGCCAAATCCTCAACAGCCGCTTCTGCTCGAATCGGGTCAACCGGTATCAAGCTGGCAACTGAATTCAGACTGTTGAACAAAAAATGGGGACGGATACGCGAATGTAAGGCCTGTATCCGAGACGACAATTCTGCCTTCGATTGTCGGATGACCAAAAATTGTAAGTAGAAATAGCGCAACACCAAAGCAGCAACGAGCATTGTCATCGCAGTGTGGCGCAGAACAACTGACACATTGATGCGGGGCTGGTGCTGCAGATACTGCCCAACCAAACTGACAAAGAATCCCGTAAACACACACAGACCATAGGCAACGGCGATCTTTTTCCAGTTGGGCAAGCGCACCACCAAACGACGGGTCCAACAGATCAGTGCAGCACTCATCAAACACACCCACTGCACGTGGAGGGTCATAATGGCCAAGCGTTGCCAATCGAAAACGCCTTGGGTGGCGTCAGCAAGTAACAGCAACAGGACAAACAACTCGGCAACCACAACCAAAAAAAACACCGCCCTGTCTTTGCACAGATTGGGCAATACCGACAGGTCATCTAGATCCATGCTGTTTGAATTTTTTACCATGGGCAACTGCTCTTCATGCGTTGAATGTGCTACTGATGGAACAATATAGGTCTTTTGGTAACCAAAGGGCAATCGCCAAAATATGAATCCCTGTATCCATCATGACCACGGACTGGGGTTTCTGGTGACGGCTAGAAGTGGGTAATAAGCACGCATCTTTGAACGATCATACCAATGACCATGCGACATTTGAGAATAAGGCGATATAATCCCCTCTTTACCTGTTCATAGGATACACAGATGACCGATCAAACAAATTCAGCCTGGGGTGGTCGCTTTTCCGAAGCAACCGATCAATTTGTAGCCGATTTTACTGCGTCGGTGAACTTTGACAAACGGATGTACCGTCATGACATTCAAGGCTCTATTGCCCATGCCACCATGTTGGCTGCTGTTAATGTACTGACTGAGGGCGAACGCGATCTCATCGTCACGGGTTTGAATGACATCCAGAATCAAATCGAACAGGGAGATTTTGTGTGGAGCACGGCGCTTGAAGATGTCCACATGAACATTGAGTCAGCCCTGACACAGAAAATTGGTCTGGTCGGAAAGAAGCTACACACTGGCCGTTCCCGCAACGACCAGGTTGCCACCGACATTCGACTTTATCTTCGCGATGCCATTGATGGCATTCTGCACCAACTCGGCTTGCTGCAAAACGGTATGATCGACCTCGCCAGCCAGCATACCGACACCATCATGCCCGGTTTTACCCACCTACAGACGGCCCAGCCCATTACCTTTGGACACCATCTGCTCGCGTGGAACGAAATGCTGCAACGTGACGCAGAGCGCCTCGTAGATTGCCGCAAGCGTGTCAATATTCTACCGCTAGGCAGTGCCGCGTTGGCAGGCACCACCTACCCGATTGACCGCCATTTAACAGCGCAGTTGCTGGGATTTTCAGCACCCTCTGAGAACTCGCTCGACAGCGTGTCTGACCGAGATTTTGCGATAGAGTTTTCAAGTGCTGCATCCTTGATCATGATGCACCTAAGCCGCATGAGCGAAGAATTGGTGCTCTGGACCTCTGCACAGTTTCAATTTATCGAACTGCCTGACCGCTTTTGCACAGGCTCATCCATCATGCCGCAAAAGAAAAACCCCGACGTACCCGAACTGGTACGTGGCAAGGCTGGTCGTGTTATCGGTCACCTGGTGTCTCTGTTGGTACTGATGAAGGGACAGCCCCTGGCCTATAACAAGGACAACCAAGAAGACAAAGAGCCTCTTTTTGACACCATGGATCAGGTTTTCAATAGCTTAAAGGCCTTTACCGGTATGATTCCGGCCATCGTTGCTAAAAAAGACAACATGCGCAAAGCCGCCTTTAATGGCTTCTCGACAGCGACCGATTTGGCTGACTATCTGGTTAAAAAAGGCATGCCCTTCCGCGACGCCCACGAGGTAGTTGGAAAGGCGGTTGCCAGAGGCATCGCTGATGGCAAAGACCTGTCTGAACTGACACTCGAGACCTTGCAGCAGTTTTCAGAGCTGATCAGCGCTGATGTCTTTGCTGTGCTGACACTTGAAGGATCAGTCAATGCCAGAAACCACATTGGTGGCACCGCACCCGAACAGGTACGTGCTGCTGTTGCGCGAGCGCGCAGCCGATTACAGGCTTAACCCACTTAAAGAGACTTTAGATGATCACCTTTGCCAGCGATAACTACGCCAGTGTATGCCCCGAGGTCATGGATGCCCTTGCCAAAGCCAACCACGGACACATGGCTGCCTATGGTGGCGACCCCCTTACCCAACAGGCAACCGCTGCCATTCAGGAAGCGCTCGGTTCACCCGCGCCACTCTGGTTTGTTGCTACGGGCACGGCAGCCAACACCCTGTCCCTCAAAGCCGTATTGCGCAGTTTTGAAAGTGTGATCTGCTTAGACAGCGCCCATGTCATCACCCATGAAACGGGCGCGCCACACCATATCGTTGGCACAAAGTTTCTTACCTGCGCGAGTGAGGACGGCAAAATAACACCCGCACAGATAACAGCCCTGTATGAAAAAGAGTCTGCCTGGGGCATTCACGCAACCAAACCCCGCTTGGTCACCATCAGCCAAACCACTGAGTTGGGCACGGTCTACCAGCTTGATGAAATCGCAGCCATACGCGCCACTTGCGACCAGCTTGGACTGCTGCTTCACATGGATGGCTGCCGCCTCTACAATGCCGCCGCTGCACTCAACTGCAGCCTTGCTGACATGGCGCAGCAGGTTGATATCTTAAGTTTGGGTGGCACCAAGGCGGGACTGATGTTTGGCGAGGCAGTGGTTTTTATCAACCCCGACCTCGCACCTGGATTTGAATATTTGCAAAAGCAGGGTCTACAGCTGTTTTCAAAAATGCGGTATGTGTCGGCGCAATTTCTGGCCCTATTTACCGATGGTTTGGGTCTAAAAATGGCACGGGAGTGCAACCGCCTCGCTCAGATATTGGCTGAAGGCTTGGAAAAAAATCCCGAAACCCATATCGAAACAACCGTCGATAGCAACATGGTCTTTGTCACCATTCCAGAATGGCTCATGGAACCCTTACAGGCACACAGCCATTTCTACGCCATGCCGGGCAGCCAAACTGCGCGGTTGGTGCTGTCGCATGATGGCAGTGAAGCCCATGTGCGCGACTTCTTGGCCCGCCTCGAACAGTTGACAGCAGAACGGTATGCAAGCCAATAATCTTGGCTATCAGACCAAATATCACTAGGATAGGAGCGCAAAGCGCGTCACATTTTTGTTCACCTGCCCTGTTACGACAGCCCTGTTACGACAACCGTAACTAAAGGGCTGAGATAGCACGGTAGCGATGTGCCCTATTTTCGGTCTTTGAATGAACACCGAGTGTAGACGTTAAGGGAGAGCACCTTAGGATATGGCCCATACCATTCTAGACAGGCTACAGTCTGACCACCAAAAGCTATCGCGATTTCTCTATAGCTTTCGGGTCTATATGCAGCGGTTGGAAGACCCCGACAGCCAATGTGACATCTCCCTTATTCTCAATATGTTGGATTTTATCAACATCTACCCCGAACATTTTCACCATCCTGTTGAAGACTTGCTGTTTCGCCACCTCTTGGAAACCTACGACATTGACGGTTCTGATGTGCGTGAAACCCTTGAGCAGCACGGTGAACTTGAGGCCAATACCCGCCAAATACGCGTCGACTTTGAAACGCTCAGCAACAGTTCTCAGGGTTCATTAGACCGTTTTATAGCGGCTGTGATGGATTATATAGACCGGCAACTGGCGCATTTAATTCAAGAAGAAACCCTGATTTTCCCATTAATCGAAGAATACTTTGACGATGCTGATTGGCGCATTCTGGAAACCGCAATCGAAACAGCGCTTCCTGATGACCACTGGGAAGAGTTGCAGTCAGAAACAGAAACCATGTTGGCGGATATCGAAACCTTTGTCGTCAGTGGCGAATATACCAACCTAGACGTCCCCGGTGACATCCAGCGAGATGGCGAGTAACGCCTGGGTTAAAACCACATAAAGTGCAGCCCTGCACGTAGGACCAACCCACCTGCTGCCCCTATCATTGCTGGCTTCACAATACCCTGCATTCTCGGACCTGCTGCAAGCAGCAACGCCACACCAACAATATCAAAGGGATTCATCACCAGTCCTGCCATGCGGTTCATTTCCAACACGGTTAACTGCCCCTGTTGCAACATATCCAGCGTCACACCGACAAAGGCTGTGCCACCCGCAACAAACTTTGTCACCAGCGGCAAGGTTGCTGCAGACGGCAGTCCGACCTGATTCAAAACAGGTCCCAGAAAACGGCTTAGAAAATCGATGGCACCCATATCGCGTAACAGGGTCACACTACAGAGTGACAGCACCAGCAGGGGTAACATGCCTGCGACCAACCGCATGCCATCCATGCCCCCATCGCTGAGAATTTGAATAACGGATCTTGAGGAAGCAGTTGACGTGGGCACTGCCTGCTTGATCGATCCACTGTTTTGCAGGCTACGCCCTGCCACATAAAAGGTCAGCACTGCAGCAAACACACCTCCGATCAAGGACGTGACCAGCACCACCTGAACATTGAGACCCACTGCCACCAGCGGAAACACCACGTTGGCCTGAGACATGGCCAACAACATCGCTAGCGTCGCTGCCAACTGTCGGTCTGGTGTCCCGCCATGATCCATCACATTAAGGGTGGCAATGGGCGCGGCAAAACTGACAAAACTCAGTTTGAGTCCCGCAAACACACCCAAGCCAGGCACCCCAACCTTTTGAGTCAGAGGCGCCAGAACGTTAGTCAACTTGGTAAGCAGGCCCTTGGCATCGAGCAGCTTCATCAAAGACAGCATGACGATCATAATGGGCAGCAGTGTATAGAGCGCCATGTCTAATGCCGTGCGTCCTGAGACCAATATGATGTTTACAATCTGTTCCACACAATTCACTCCTAGCGGCAAAGGCCTGCTCGCTGCATAGCAACCAGAACGGATGCGACGCAACATAAACGAGAACTGCCTTGCTGGCAATGCGCCTTTCGCATGACAGGGGTGTATTTCGATGGCGATCAGACCGATAAAAGCAGACCTGGCACAAAAATCGTATTGACAGCCAGCCCCGTACCCTGAAAACTCAAGCACCTATTTTGAGCTTAGAGACCCCTAACCCATGCAAGAGTTTTCAAGCATTATTGCTGCACTGGGGCCTGTTTTTGCCTTGGTCATCCTGGGCTATATTCTGGGACGTATTCCCTTCCCTGACAGGGCATTTTGGCCCCAGGCTGAACGGCTGACCTACTTTATTCTGTTTCCCGCTCTGTTGGTTCTCAAGATCGGAAACGCTGAGCTGCCCAGTGCAGACATGGCGCGTCCCATTGTCGCACTCATTACCCTGTTACTCCTCAGTTCGGTACTTATTCTCTGGCTTGCACACATCTTAAAGAACGGCCCAGCAGCGCTGACGTCGATTTTTCAGGGCAGCATTCGGTTTAATACCTATGTGGGTCTGGCATCTGCAACCGCGCTCTATGGCGACATCGGTTTGATATGGGGTGCGGTATTTCTGGCTATCATGATCCCACTGGTCAATGTGGTCTGTATTCTGTGTTTTGCGATATGGATACCCAAACAGTCGAAGTCCCTGTTCGTTAGCCTTTGGCAGGGCATGGCCAAAAATCCGCTCATCTTGGCCTGCGTGACTGGTGGGATACTCAACCTATCTGGCTGGGGTGTTCCTGGCCCTATCACGCCGGTATTGACGTTGCTCAGCGCAATGGCACTCCCCTTGGGTCTGCTTGCCGTGGGCGTTGGCCTCAATCTCAGGATGCTGACACAGGGCAGCCAGGCGCTGTGGCTCAGTACCCTGTTCAAATTGCTGATCTACCCACTGTTGTTTTTAGGCATTGCGACGTTGCTAGAATTGCCCACCGAGGCAACAGCAGTGCTCTTGGTTTTTGCCTTGCTTCCCACTGCGCCGTCGGCCTATATTTTGGCGCGTCAGCTCGATGGTGATGCACCGCTGATGGCAACCATCATTACCTTACAAACCCTTTTGGCGATGGCAACCATGCCCCTAATGCTGACGCTGATAGCACTCTAGAACTGGGGCTGGATGGCATAGGGATGGATTAGGGCAGTGTTAGCGGGGTATCAAAGAAGGCATTAAAGGCCACCATCAGGCTCTGGGCTTCCGAAATTGAGATCGGCGCGAACCGTATCAAAGCGCCGGCTTTCATTTGGCTGATCCTAAAGGCATCGAGGGGAAACACAGCACCCATCTTTGGATAACCACCCAAGGTCTGGCGGTCTTTCATCATAATGATGGGTTGTCCATCGGGCGGTATTTGAATGGCGCCAAAGGCAATACCTTCCGATAGCAAATTGGGTCTTGATGATTGCAACGCAGGTCCAGACAACCGAAAACCCATGCGGTCACTCTCAGGGGTCAGTTTGTAGGAGGATTGAAAGAAACGCTGCTGGTCGTCGACAGAAAACTGCTCAAACTGGCTTCCGACAATGACCCGAATCTGGATCGATTGGTGGTAATTGGGAATGGCTGCAGCCGGCGTTGCCTGCAGGGGTCGCATTGACTGCTTTGGCGACAGGGGCTTAAAGGGCACCTGGTCACCTACTGCAAGCCGCTCGCCTGACATACCACCGACCTTTTCTCGCACGACAGTCGCAACACTGCCAAACTCTGGGGTCACCTGAATACCGCCCGCAACAGCCAGATAACTCCGCTGACCAGACCGTGCCCAACCCAGGGCTATCTCGTCCCCCGCTTTCACCACGGTCGTACGCCAGGAACCAACCGCAATACCATTGACCGTGATCGGCATGTCGGCACCCGTAACAGCAATGACGGTATCGCCTGTCGCCTGCAAGACCAGATTTCCGACAGTGACCTCTAACAATGCAGCGTTTTGCTCATTCCCTACCAGAGCATTGGACCAGCGCGCTGCATATTCGTCCATCGGACCGCCCGTCGTCAGACCTTGATCCTGATACCCAAACCGACCACTGTCTTGAATCAGGGTCATCACGCCCGCCTTTATGACATGAAAGCTCATGAGCGCGATCCTGCCAGCTGGACATAGGTCTCAGCGGATATGGGCTCAAACACCACTTCATCTCCGACTGACAACAGGTTGATGGGCGACCGATGCTTGTCAAACAGCGCTAGGGGACAGCGGCCAATCAACCACCAGCCTCCAGGTGTTTCCTGGGGATACACTGCCGAATACGCCTCTGCAATGGCAAGCGATCCCGCTGGCACGGCAATACGGGGGGTCGCCAACCGAGGAACGCGTAGCTGGGGGTCAACATGGCCCATATAACCAAATCCTGGGCTGAACCCGATGGCATAGACGCGGTAGGGGTTTTGACTGTGCAGTTTGATGATCTCATCGGGAGACAGGGACAGTTGTTTGGAGAGTGCAAGGATGTCGGGTGCATAGGCTGGCTCATAGCATATGGGCAACCGCACTGTCTGACCTGAAAAGCTGTCAGAAGACGTCGCCTGTGACGCAAAGGCGACCACCAGATTTTTTAGCTGTGCAATAAGCGCGTCAATCCGTGTCTGTCGCACATCGTAGATCACCAGGAGTGTGGTATAGGAGGGAATGACATCGCATACAACCGCTGACAGCTGTTGCCGAATCTCTTTGCTCACAGCACCAATCTGCGCCACCAGGGTGGCATCCGGTTGGGTGCCAAAGCGCATCAAGACACTGTCGACCCCTGCTATTTCATAATCAACCTGCATCAATCACCTTTCGGATTTCAGCAACGGTTGCAATAGAGGCCGCATTGTCTCCGTGTACACAGAGCGTATCCGGAGACAGGGCAACGGTATTTCCCGACACCGATGTCACTGTGCCGGTTTGGGTCAGTTGCCGTGCGCGGTTCAAAATCGTAGTCCGATCTTCAAATACCGAACCCGGTTCCGACCGAGATACCAGGGTACCATCATCATGGCATGCACGGTCCGCAAAGGCTTCAAACAGCAGCGTACAGCCCAGCTGTTGCGCCATAGTCCGATAATGGTCATTGCGTGTCGTAGCCTGAATCATTAGGGGTACCGCACGCTCTAATGAGGCAACAGCTGCCATAATGGTCGCCAACAGACCATCATCCTTCATCATGTCGTTATAGAGCGCACCATGGGGTTTAACATAATCTACCTGACTGCCAATGGAGCCTGCGATAGCTGACAGGGCACCCACCTGGTACAGAATCAGGGTGCGGATCTCAGCGGAGGTGCATTTCATTGAGCGCCGACCAAAACCGACCAAATCGGGATAGCCCGGATGGGCACCGACAGAGACGCCGTACTGCTGCGCTAGCAGCAGGGTAGACTCCATTGTCAGCGGGTCAGAGGCATGAAAGCCACAGGCCACATTGGCCATATCGACATGCGCCATGACATCGGCATCACGACCCATGTGCCATGCACCAAAACTTTCACCCATGTCTGCATTGAGTTTCATCTCGAACCGCCTCTGATCATTGGTTGTCGACAGTCCTTTGGTATTCAGACCATCAAGCATGACTGCATCATATTACAGAGACCGCCCAAATGACCAGTCAGAATGCCTTGGGTCTGTGTCCGGACTACCCCGCTGGCCATGGCAAGGCCACCAAACACAACCCAGCGTCTCAGAATTTACAGCCTGTGCCTTGCCAGTATGCCGCAATCTGATCAGTGAGACTGTGCGCACGAATCGGAAAGCATTATGATAGGACCCACAGTTACCATTATTCATTTCCTTTGAAAGCAGGAGCGCACATGGACTTACAGGATAAAGTTGCCATTATCACTGGGGGAGCGTCTGGCCTTGGCCAAGCATCTGCCAAAGCCTTGGTTGCCAAGGGTGCCCGGGTGATGATTTTTGATCTCAATGCTGCTGCGGCTGAAGAAACAGTCACAGCCCTCGGTGCCGATAATGCCGCCTTCACCCCCGTCAATGTCACCGATGAGGCTTCCGTTGCAAACGGCATTGCCGAAACATTAAAACGCTTTGGCAGTATCCACATTGTTGCCAACTGCGCCGGCATTGGTCCACCAGCCAAGGTGGTTAACCGCGAAGGCCAGCCCTTACCGCTCGAGAAGTTCAAGCACATCGTCGATATCAATTTGTTTGGCACCTTCAATGTGTTGCGTTTAGCGGCAGCCGAAATGATCAAGAATACCCCGATCAACGAAGACGGTGGTCGGGGTGTCATCATCAATGTCGCCTCGGTAGCCGCCTTTGATGGACAGATTGGCCAACCAGCCTATGCAGCCTCAAAAGCCGCTGTCGCCGGTATGACCCTACCCATTGCGCGTGAGCTTGCTTTTCACGGCATTCGCGTCAATACCATTGCACCTGGGCTCTTTATGACACCCCTAGCTGCATCGCTGCCAGAAAATGTCGTGGCCGCCTTGGGTCAAAGTGTCGAGTTTCCAAAACGTCTCGGCAAGCCCGAAGAATTTGCCCACCTCTTGGTGTGCATGGCGGAAAATGACTACTTTAATGGTGAGGTCGTGCGGCTTGATGGATCGATTCGGATGAAAGCCAAATAACCGGCAACACCGTTTATTGAACAGAAAGGACCGTCCGCCGCGACGGTCTTTTGGTTTTTAACAACGCACTGCCACCCTGTCCGCCGCCACTGGCCAGCTATTTAGGCCGTGTCAGCCGAAATAATTGCTGTAGAATAGAATCCCTGTATTTTAGAATGTCTGTTAGGGACGTCGGCAACACCCAAGGGGTCGCTGACTGCGAACAAGACCACATCGGAGAGTATTGCTTTGGCCTTTATCGATTTCTTTAGATCAACAGCCCCCTATATTCACGCGCACCGTAACAAGTCGCTGGTGTTGTTGGTTACTGGAGAGGCGCTGGCCCATCCAAACGCCCACAACTTGGTGCCCGATATTGCGCTACTCAACAGCCTCGGCTTGCGTGTTGTCTTGGTCTACGGTGCAAACCCCCAGATTACCCAAACCTTAGAAGATCAGGGTGTTGACGATGCCAAAAACTGGTCAAAACGCCCCATCGATCGTGAGACCCTAAAAACCATTGTTGATGTCCAGAGCGCACTACGCGCAGGCATTGAGGCCCAGTTTAGTTTGGGTTTGGTAAATTCGCCCATGCACCATGCCAAGGTGCGCTGCATCAGTGGCAACTTTGTACAGGCCCAACCTCTGGGTGTGCTTTCTGGCGTGGATCAAGAATATGCGGGGCGTGTCCGAAATATTGACCAGCAGGCGATCAACCAGATGCTTGACCACCGTTCAATCGTTCTGATGCCTGCCGCTGGCTATTCGTCAACGGGTGAAATTTTTAGCCTGACATCCCACGACATTGCGGTCGCCACGGCGTCTGCATTAAATGCCGACAAACTCATTATTTTAAGCACCGCACATGAACTCAACCAATCGCCTGTGTTGAGAGAACTCAGCATCGCGCGCAGTGAGCTGCTCATGGCGGCTTTAGAAAAAGACAGCGCCGAGCATACCGATATCAAGGCAGCGATAAAATCCTGCCAAAACGGTGTCGCCCGCTGTCATCTGCTCTCAGTTGATCAGGATGGCAGCCTCCTAAACGAGCTATTCACCCGCGATGGCACCGGCCTGCTGGTGACCTTTGAAGCCTATGACAGTGTTCGGCAAGCCAAGATCGAAGATGTCGGTGGCATCATGCAACTGCTAGAGCCACTGGAAAACCAAGGTATTCTGGTCAAACGCTCAAGGGAGCTTTTGGAACAGGAAATTGCCCATTTTGTTGTTAACGAACGCGATGGCATGGTCATCGGCTGCGCGGCACTCTATCCCTTTGGCAACCAAACTGCTGAATTGGCCTGTGTGGCCGTTCACGAAAGCTACCGACACAGCCATCGCGGTGACCACCTGCTAAAGGCCATAGAGGTAATGGCACAGGAGCAGGATATTCGTCAGGTGTTTGTTTTAACGACCCAAACGGCGCATTGGTTTATCGAACGTGGATTTGAAGCATCAACGGTTGCTGCATTACCAGACCGCAGAAAAGATCTGTATAATTATCAACGAAATTCAAAGGTCTTCTGTCGTCATATTCCAGCTACCAAGAGCCAATAGCTGACACAGCCTGCCCCCTACGACGTTTCCGATTTATGAGGTTATTGTGAATTTTTTAACGGCAATACAACAGCGATGGGCCACTGCTGATACGATGGTCTGTGTCGGTCTAGACCCCTATCCAGAGCAGTTTCCCGCTCACCTCAGACAGCATCCCGATGGGATCTTTGAGTTTAACAAAGCCATTATTGATAGCACCCATGACTTGGTCTGTTGTTACAAACCCCAGGTTGCGCACTTTGCTGCCTTGGATGCCTTAGACAGCCTGAAACGTACCATTGCCTATATCAAAAAAACCTATCCTGATGTCCCAGTTATTCTGGACTCCAAGCGGGGTGATATCGGTTCTACCGCCAGCATGTATGCCAAGGAAGCCTTTGATATCTATAAGGCTGACGCAGTGACCGTCAATCCCTATATGGGCATTGATACCATTGCCCCCTTTACCGAATATCAGGACAGGGGCGTCATCATTCTGTGCCGCACCTCCAACCCAGGCGCTGCTCAGTTACAGAACCAAAGGGTCGACGGTCAGCCTCTGTATGAGATCGTTGCCGACTTTGCTTCACAGCAGTGGAATGGCGCTGGCAATGTCATGCTGGTTGTTGGTGCGACTGCAGAGAATGAAATGCGGCGTATTCGCGCCATCACCGGTGACATGACATTTTTGGTACCGGGAATCGGCGCACAGGGTGGTGATCTTGCCGCTGTGATTGAAGCGGGTGCAACCGAGAACGGACAGGGACTGATCATCAATTCGTCTCGCGCCATACTCTATGCATCGCAGAAAGCAGATTTTGCCCTTGCTGCACGCGCTGAAACTGAAAAGTTGGTTATGGCCTGTCGCAAAGAGCTAAAACGGGTAATGGATAAAAAATCCAAGGTTTGATCAGAACCTTTGCAGAATCTCATAAGATTCAGGCATTAAAAAAGCGACCACAGAGGTCGCTTTTTTATTGTTAGTCTTGCCCTGTTATCTCAGAGA
>CAWUUZ010000171.1:0-5613 GCA_963925745.1 uncultured Pseudomonadales bacterium | reverse complement strand
GATGTAGGCAATACATGGTTGGGTCCTGCGCAATAATCACCCAGCGCTTCCGCTGTATGACGACCCATAAAAATGGCGCCTGCATGTCGGATCGCGCTCAGATATTGTTCTGGATTTTCAACGGATAATTCTAAATGCTCGGGAGCAATTCGATTTGCAATGTCGATTGCCTCGTCGATGCTTGCAACCTGTATAAAGGCGCCCCGCTTTGCCAATGACTCAGCGATAATCGCTTTACGATGCATACCCTGAATCAGCCTGTTCATGCTTGCTTGAACGCTGTCTAAAAAAGCCGCATCAGGGGATATGAGAATCGCTTGCGCGTCTGCATCATGCTCTGCCTGTGAAAACAGATCCATTGCAATCCAATCTGGAGCGGTAAGACCATCACAAACCACCAAAATCTCAGATGGACCTGCAATCATATCGATACCGACTTTCCCAAACACCTGCTTCTTGGCCGTCGCAACATAGATGTTGCCTGGGCCAACGATTTTATCGACAGCGGGTATGGTCTCAGTACCATAGGCCAAGGCAGCGACTGCCTGAGCACCCCCAATACAGAATACCCTGGTGATACCTGCTTGATAGGCTGCTGCCAAGACCATATCGTTTCGCTCACCCTGAGGTGTGGGTGTGACCATCACAATCTCTCCCACCCCAGCGACAGTGGCTGGAATGGCATTCATCAACACCGATGAGGGGTAACTCGCACGGCCACCTGGCACATAGATACCTACGCGGTCCAGTGGGGTCACTTTTTGACCCAGAGTGACACCTGCTTCATTGTATTCCCAAGAGGCTGTTTTTTGCCTAAGGTGAAAACTTTTGATGCGGTCAGCTGCGACAGTGAGCGCCTCGCGCGCTTCTGAATCTATACGCTCATAAGCAGCACGCAGACCGTCCAATTCAATGACCAAATCTGAGACTTGCACACAGGGATTTTGATCTAGTTCTCGGGTATAACGAAGCACAGCTGCGTCACCTTCATGACGCACCTGCTGAATAATGGTGCTAACAGTTTGCTCTACTTGGCTATCTGACACAGATTCCCATGCCAACAACTGATCAAGCTGCTGCGAGAAATCGGCTGCGGAACTTAAAAGACGCAAAACTGCAGGTGCAGCGGCTTCTGACATGGTGAAACCCTCAGGAAATCAATGTTTAGATGACAGCGACAGCGCGGCTTGAAAACGATCGATAATAGGCTGAATCGTTGATAATTTTTGTTTCATCGCAGAACGACTTACAACCAAGCGACTCGAAATGTCGGCAATGAGCTGATCCGGAATCATACCATTAGCTTTCAACGTATTTCCCGTGTCGACGATGTCGACTATCTCATGTGCAAGGCCCAGTATTGGCGCCAGTTCCATACCGCCATACAGCTTGATAATATCTACCTGCTGACCTTGCTCGTAATAGTACTGTCGGGCAATATTGACAAATTTAGAAGCAACCTTAAGCCGACCCGTTATTGGCTTTGCGTCCTTAACCTTGGCGGTCATTAAACGACACCGCGCTATCTGTAAGTCCAATACCTCGACCATTTCTCTGGCGCCATGTTCCATCAATACATCCTTACCGGATATACCCATATCTGCGGCACCGTATTCAACATAGGTCGGAACATCGGTAGCTCGAATGACGATCAACTTAATGTGGTCATGGTTGGTATCAAAAATAAGCTTTCGGCTTTTTTTCAAATCTTCCAAGGGGTGTATGTCCGCCGCGGCCAACAACGGCAGGGTATCATCTAAAATACGACCCTTAGACAACGCAATAATCAATGGTTTATTCATAGCTGTTGTCATTTTACTCTGCTGAACGAACGACACGGGATACGGAACCACCCAGGTTCTGGAATTTCTCTTCAATACACTCATAGCCACGGTCGATGTGATAAACACGGTCTACCAATGTCTCCCCACTTGCTATGAGTCCAGCAATAACGAGGCTGGCAGACGCACGCAGATCAGTTGCCATAACGGGTGCACCACTGAGCTTGGCGCAGCCTTTGATAACGACCGTATTACCGCTTACTTGCGCATCGGCACCCATACGGTTTAATTCCTGTATGTGCATAAATCGGTTTTCAAACACGGTTTCAATCACCGTGCCCGTACCCTCTGCAATGGCATTCAATACGGTAAACTGCGCCTGCATGTCGGTTGGAAATGCAGGATAGGGAGCAGTGGTAATATTCACAGATTTGGGCCTACGACCTTCCATATCCAGTTCAATCCAATCAGGACCAACCGTAATTTTTGCGCCAGCCTCTCTCAACTTTGTCAGCACCGCATCTAAAATCGTGGGGTCTGTATCTTTTAATTTTATTTTTCCGCCCGTAACTGCAGCCGCCACCAGGTAGGTGCCGGTTTCAATTCGGTCAGGCAATATGGGATAGGTACAGCCATGCAGCGACTCAACGCCAACAATGGTGAGCGTGTCGGTACCAATGCCAGAAATTTTTGCGCCCATCGCATTGAGGCAGCGCGCAAGGTCTATTACCTCGGGCTCTTTGGCAGCGTTTTCAAGCACAGTAACGCCGTCTGCTAGTGTTGCCGCCATAAGGATGTTTTCTGTGCCGGTTACTGTGACGGTATCAAAAAAGATTTTTGCACCCTTTAATCGCCCATCTGTCTTGGCGCGGATATATCCGTCTACCACCTCTATCTTCGCGCCCATGGCTTCAAGACCACGAATGTGAAGATCAACGGGACGCGTACCGATTGCGCAACCACCAGGCAATGACACGTTGGCTTCACCAAAGTGGCTTAACATGGGCCCCAAAACCAAAATGGAGGCACGCATGGTCTTCACAAGGCTATAGGGTGCCGTCAGGTTGTTCATTTTGCCCGCGTTGATTTCGACGCTCATGTCTTCAGTAACAACGGTATGCACACCCATGCAGCCCAAAAGCTCTAGCATGGTGGTGATGTCCTGAAGATGCGGTAAGTTCTGTATGATCACCGTATCACGGGTAAGCAATGTCGCTGCAAGAATCGGCAGTGCCGCATTCTTAGCGCCTGAAATTCGAATTTCACCAGAAAGGCGATTGCCACCTTTAATCAATAATTTTTCCATATTATTTCTCGGCCCACTCAGACGGTGTATATAAGGCCATTGTGACTGCATGAATGGCGCCACTGGCAATTTGGTCCTGTAAACAGGCGTAGATGCTTTGCTGCTTTTTAACAGGTCTCAACCCCGCGAATACATCACTCACTACGGTGACATGGTACTTAGCACCCTCACCAACAACGTCAATATATTCAGCTTGAAAACGGGACTCGATAATATTTTTTACAGCTGAAGCGTCCATGGGGTGTCCTTTGATAAATGTGAATGAGATGCGCAAAACAAGGTGTTTTATGTAGGTCGCATTATAGGCAACTTAGCCTCTGAATCCTACCGTAATAGTGCAAACCGGGTGGCATTCTCTGTAAATAGGACAACAGCGGCCAGAGGATACTACTCTGAGCCAACTGCTGAACAGGTCGCTGGCAAAAACGCACAGCAAGCCCAAGGGTCAATAGCCACAGAATCGACCTGATGTGGACACAATCACCTGGGTTCGTGGTTAGTAGCCATCGCCTATAGCCGATTCATCCAGCTGCGTTGCTGACGGGTTGGTAAAGCTGGTTTTGTTGTATTCTTCCTGTGCGGTTGATACCCACAGGGCAATCGCCTTATCCACATCTCCACCAGCAAGATCTAGGTTCCTTTTAAACTGGTTTTGAAATGTAATTCCCAGGTTAACGCCATTAAATACCACATTCTGAATCAGCCAGCCGTTGTTGTTTAGGCTGTAATACAGGGACTGTAACATGGGGTATCTCGTGCCTTCTTTGCTGTAAATTTCAGCAAAAACCTGGGTGTTTTTTAGGCTGTTTTGTTCCCCCTTGCCATACAGAATTTTGGAATCAAATCCGCCAAAACTTCTGATTCCCAAGGAATAGGTGCGTATAAGGCTCGTTTTAAAAGCGACAAGAAATTTCATCTTTTGTTCGTTAGAGGCATCCGCAAAGCTGTCGCCCATCACCCGCCGTGCAATCACTGGATAACTCACCAGCCCATCCATCAAGGTTTCCATATCAGCAATATACTGTTCCGTATCCGCTTCAGTGGGATATTTTTGCAGCAGACTCACAATGACCGCAATGCTTTCTTCAATGGTCTTTTCAGCAGACTTTTCGGGTGTAAAAGCAAAGGACTGCGCGCAGAATGACAGCAATACAAGGGCAGAAAAAGCACGGGAAAGGCTACGAATAGACGTCAAAACAGTTCTCATAAAGGTGTCTCTATCATCAAATGTATTCAAAACCAAAAATGACCATCATCTTGGTTATTAAAACAGCAAGCGCACCACCAGCGGCCGTCACCACAGAAATTCACACAGAGCATACAGCCTGATGCGCAACACTTAGGTCAAACAGTATCGCATATTGATTCTGCATCGCCACTGTCGATTTATACCCTTGACATGAAACCCTTTCAAAACAAGCCCTTTCACCTGCTCTGAATCGAAAACAAGCGCTGGTTACCCATCGCCACAACCGCCTTTACGGTGTCAGCCAGAGATAGATTCACAATGCCATCACGGGTGTCACCAATTGCCCACAGCGCAATGGCAATTGGACAAAAAATAAATGCGGTATATTTTGCATTTATCCAACGAGTTTCATTTAATGGGCGACTCTTTTCTGCACGTTGGACATTCAATGATTTTATGGCCTGTTGTGGCTTTTGTTATCGGCCTTATTGTACTTGTCTGGAGCTCTGATAGGTTTGTGACCAGTGCCGCTGGCATTGCACACAATCTGGGTGTTCCCCACATATTGATTGGCGTCACAATTGTCTCCTTAGGCACCTCTGCCCCAGAAATACTGGTGTCTATCAATGCTGCGCTCAACGACTCCGTTAACCTGGCAATGGGCAACGCCCTTGGATCGAACATCGCCAATATCGGTATGGTCCTAGCCATTACTGCCATTATCGCGCCATTGCCTGTTACAAAACGCGTCATGACGGTCGAAAATGGCATATTGGTCGCCGTGACCTTTGCCGCAGGCTGGGTTTTGTTTGATGGTTTTCTCAGTAGCGCTGACGGGTGGTTTCTTATGGGTGGCATGGCCTGCTTTATCGGCTGGATGTTCTATGACAGTAAATCGCCTGCGACTGACCATAATTTTGACGACGACATCCCAACTTCACAAAAAAATGGTCCTGCCATTATCTGGTTTTTGGTAAGTTTGTTACTGCTGATAGCAAGCGCCAGGGCGATGGTTTGGGGTGTCACCGAAATTGCACGCGGCTTCAACATCAGTGAACTGGTCATTGGTGCTACTATCTTGGCTATTGGCACGAGTTTACCTGAGCTTGCGGCAAGTGTTGCCAGCGCACTAAAGAAGCACCACGACATCGCGCTTGGCAACATCATAGGCTCGAATATATTCAATATCTTAGCGGTTATTGCATTGCCCGGGATAATAAATCCATCTGAATTGCTTCACGATGTATTTTGGCGTGACTACTTGATTGTCCTAGTGCTCACGCTATTGTTAAGTGTGGCCTTGGTGCTTCGCGGCCGATCAGGAAAACCGCTTGGAA
>CAWUUZ010000170.1:0-4294 GCA_963925745.1 uncultured Pseudomonadales bacterium | reverse complement strand
ATGGCACTGGGTGCAGACCGCGGCATCTTGGTTACAACTGACAGCCCCGCGTCATCCTTGACCGTGGCCAAGGCGTTAAAGGCCATTATCGATAAAGAACAGCCTGGCTTGGTTATCATGGGCAAGCAGGCCATCGATACGGATAACAACCAAACGGGTCAAATGCTGTCTGCATTGACCGGCATGGCGCAGGGTGCATTTGCCTCTGAAATTACCGTTGAAGGCGATCATTTGACCGTTATTCGCGAAATTGATGGTGGCTTGCAAACACTGTCATTGAAAATGCCTGCCTTGGTAACCGCAGATTTGCGTCTGAACGATCCCCGTTATGCCAAGCTACCAGATATCATGAAAGCCAAGCGTAAACCACTCGAGAAAATGACATTGGCAGACTTGGGTGTTGAACAGCGCCAAAGCGTCAAAGCCATTAAGGTCGCAGCGCCAGCGGAACGCAAAGCAGGTATCAAGGTTGCTGATGTCGCTGAGTTGGTCAATAAATTGAAAAATGAAGCGAAGGTGTTGTGATGCGTATACTCGTAGTTTCTGAACACAATAATGAAACACTTCATCCTGTGACACTGAATGTCATTACAGCGGCAACCACCATTGGTGCTGATGTTGATGTGCTCGTAGCAGGCAGCGGTTGTAAGGCTGTTGCAGATGCTGCAGCAACGGTTTCAGGGGTATCCAAGGTCCTACTGGCTGACAAAGCCTGTTATGGCCATTTCTTAGCAGAAAATCTGGGCGCCTTGGTTGCTGAATTGGGCAGTGGTTATACCCATATTTTGGCGCCAGCAACGACCATTGGTAAGAACTTTTTGCCACGGGTGGCTGCACTGCTAGATGTTGAACAAATTTCAGAAGTCATTGGCATTGAATCTGCAGACACCTTTGTGCGTCCGATTTATGCAGGTAACGCCATTGCTACTGTCACGTCAACCGATGCGGTAAAGGTGATGACCGTTCGTGGAACTGCCTTTGATGCCGCTGCGTCTGGCGGATCTGCATCAGTAGACGTCATCGACAACGAAACCGATTTGGCATTGTCAGCCTTTGTGTCTGAAACCTTAGCGAAAAGCGACCGTCCAGACCTCACTGCAGCCAAGATCGTGATCTCTGGCGGCCGTGGAATGCAAAGCGCAGAAAACTTTGTGATGCTAGAGCGCATTGCTGATAAGTTGGGCGCAGCTGTTGGTGCCTCGCGTGCCGCTGTTGACGCTGGCTTTGTCGCCAACGACTTGCAGGTCGGACAGACCGGTAAAATAGTCGCACCAGACCTCTATATCGCTGTGGGTATTTCCGGTGCGATTCAGCACCTTGCAGGTATGAAGGACTCTAAAGTCATTGTTGCCATCAACAAGGATGAAGATGCGCCTATATTCCAGGTTGCAGACTACGGACTTGTTGCAGACCTGTTTGACGCCGTTCCAGCGTTGGAAGCCGCGTTGTAAATATCACAGGCGGTTTCGATCGCCTGAGCATTAAAAAAAACCTGGGAATTCCCGGGTTTTTTTATGTCTGAAATAGGGTGTTGCGCCGCGCTGTGCTGAAAATGGGTCTGTTGTGTCAGTTTGTCACCCGTGGCGACGCTTTTTCGCAGTTATAATGGCTCCGCTAAGGCAAATACTGTTCACTCCCATGGGATGATCGGCTATGCTTGAGCAACTTGGGTACATCTCTTAGGGGATTGTTTTGTGCCTAAAATTGTTTGGCATGGGAGCCGTTATGAGTCTGTTTTTTACACCCAATTCAAAGATTCAAAAAGACCGCGCAGTACTTAAGCAGATTGACAGTGATTTGGCGCGTCGCAGTCTGCCTGGTGTTTTTAGTTATTTCCTCATATATCTCCTCATAGACTTTGTGATGGGGTACCCGGAAGATACGCGGCTACTGAGCTTCTGTTTTGGGTTGGTCGCCTTGGTGATCGCGATTGCCCGTATCTTTGTGGCACTCGGTTTTGACAACCTATACGCCCGAGGCCCAGGCCGTTGGCGCAGAATTTTTCTCTGGCTGTCGATGATGAATGCCGTTATTTGGTCTGGCATGTTGTGTTTCGTATTGGTGCGGGGTGAATTTGCCCATGTATTTACCCTTGCCCTGGTCTATACCGCCGCCCTGACAGCGGGCATTACAACGGTTTACGCCCAGTATGTGCGGTTTGTTCAAGTTTACCTGTTTGTTGCACTCATCCCATCGGCACTGATTCTGTTGTTTAAAGGCAATATGCTCGACGCCATTATGGGTGTCGGTGTTTTGGCCTATTTGGGTTTTCTATTTTCAGAAAGTTTGAAGTACTACAAAGGATTTTGGGCTCGGATCGACAGCCAGGCCCAGCTTGAGCAGAAAATTGCCCTGTTGAATGTATCTCGTATGGAAAGTGCCCAACGCGCTGATATCAATGAGAACGTGTTGAGCACCGTCATGGAAATGATCAAACCACCGATGCAGGGCGTATTGGGCATGTTGTCGATGCTGGCTGATACCACGATGGAGGCTGATCAGAAACGTGCGCTGAATTTCGCAAAACAGTCAGGCTCGGCGTTATCGGATTTGACTGCTGATATCGAAGAGTTTAATCGGCTGCGTGATGGTCAGGTTCAGATAAGCCCTAAATTTTTCGATCTGCGAAGATTTGCCGAAGACACCGTTGAAAAATTGGGCTCGTTTTCGCACAGCCATGCCCTTGAACTAAGCTTTCTGTACAACATTGATGTACCCAGCAGGGTCAGCCTCGACAAGAAAAAAATGGGGCAGGTGATAAAGAGTATGGTGACCTTTGCCATTGCCCAGGCAAGCAGCGGTGAAGTGGTCTTTAAAGTGGCAGCATCTGAGGGGAAAAGTGGCAGCATGCTGCGGTTTTGCGCCTATTTTGATGCGGAATCCTTTGATATTGCAGAGGTGAAATCCTTAATCAGCAATATGCGCATTGAAAACAAGGCAGACTTTACCAGTAACGTGTTGTCGCTGATGATCTCCAGCAGGTTGGTCGAATTGATGGGTGGCAAGCTGGAATTTCATCGGGTGAAGAAGGGTGTCTATAGCGTTCAAGCAACGCTCCCCATGGAAGTCTCTAGCCAACAGATTGATGCCTTTAAGCCCCATAAATCACTCTACAATCAAAAAATTATCTTTCTGGATATGCCGGAACGCGCTGGGAAAGGGCTCTCAGGGGAAACAAGTGCCTGGGGTATGGAAAGCAAATTGCTTTCTTCTGAGGATGCAGTCGCTGTGGCGGCTGAAAACGCTGATTTCCTATTGCTGGATATTCCCGTGGTGGAGGATGAGTCTGTAACGATAGCCCGTGTTAAAACGGTGGTTGCGGCCCTTCCTAAGGACACAAAGCTGTATCTGTACGGCGCTGTCGACGACTGTGCGTACTTGAACGAAACATTTCCAGATATTGCCTTTCTTAATAAGCCAGCGGGGCGTTATTCATTGCACGAAGCCTTGGTTGGTAAGTCAGAAGACGATATCAATGAGACAGATGATGATCAGAATGCTGAAACGTTAGCTGCGAGGTCACAAGCGGTGCTGTCAAGTGACGAGGCGGCTGATCGTGCCGCAGCGAATGTCGCAGAAGCAGATAACGCACAGGATGAAAAACCGCTGCCAAACGCTAGCGTTGCCGGGGAATCTGCAGCACGGGCTGCATCCTCCGCTGTTGACTTAGCTGCAATTCAGCAGCGACTTAGTCAGCTGTCTGATCAGGTCGATAACATGCGCGAGCTGGTGACGTTAAAAGATCAACAAATTGCGATATTACAACAGCAGTTGGCAGCCAAAGCCGTGACCACAAATGATTCCGATGCGATTGCTGAGACAGCCGCTAGCAAAAGTGGATTTGGATGGTGGATCTATGTGCTCGGTGTTTTCGTGTTGGCATCTATCGGTGGCATTTTGTATGCCCGTAGAGCCGATCAACATGCCAGTGACGACCTGCTAGAAGCGCTTGATGATAATGTGGATGGCGATTTCCTAAGAGATAGCGCAGAGCTGAAACCTGCACCAGCCGAGGATTCAGCTGAGAGTGAAGAGTCGAGTGCTGCTGACACAGCCGAGATAGAAAAAGATGGTGAGCGTGGTTATGGTCGCTTACTACTCAATAGTTATGCGGAAGTTGATACCGTTGCAGATGCCATCGCCGAAGCAGATATCTACATGGCATATGGTCGTTCTCAGCAGGCTATTGATCTATTAACTGCGGCGACTAGAGCTGAGCCTACACAGCCGGCAGGCTTTGTGAAGATGGTCGAGATACATCTTAAAAATGACTGTCGAGCAGAGGCGGAGGCGC